>NZ_JBHWUI010000017.1:0-75596 GCF_042737525.1 Kitasatospora sp. NPDC059973
GCCGAGGGCAGGGCGTCGACGGGCCGTGCGCCCGGGCGGGCGAGTGCCGCCCAGACGCCGAGCGCGCCGAAGGCGGCCGGCAGGACGACGGCCGCGGCGCGGCGGCGGGCCGCCACGGGCCCCAGGGCGGCGGCGAACAGTGCCATGACGGTGTAGATCCCGGTGAGGAGCACGGTCTTGTCGGAGGTGCCGAAGGAGCGCACCGCCCACTCCTTGACCTCGGTGGGCGCGAGGTCGATCGCGGCCGAGCCGATCGCGATCACCGGGGCCGCCTGCGGGCGCAGGAGGGCCGCCGCCGTCTCGCCGACGGCGAGGGCCGCGCAGGCGGCGGCCGCGCCGAACGCCATCAGGGCCGGCAGCGCTCCGACACGGTCGCGGCGCCCGGCGCGTCGGGTGGTCACATCGTTGCTCACACTCCCCATTCGGTCGGCTCGGCGCCGCGGATGGGTCCGTCGCCCGGCTTCACTCGATCGGGTGAGGGAGGCGACCGGATCCGTCCGAAGGCAATCCGCCGGCCCGCCGGGGGCGAATACCGTGCGACCGATGAACGACATTCCTGAAGCCCCGAACCGGGCCCGGGCGGTCGCCGTGCGCACCGCACGCGGCCGTCCGGCCGGTACGCCTCGCCGGTGCATCCGCCCGGCCGGCCACCGGAGTTGCGGATCGCGGGGGTGTGGCAGGTGACCGCCGTCGCCTTCCTGCCCGGCCGCTCCGAGCCGCCGGGCGACCTCAAGGCGGTGATGGCGCTCGTCGCCGCCGGTGATCACGAGGCGTTCGCCCGGCTGTACGACGCGGTGGCCGGCCCGGTGTTCGGCCTGGTTCGCCGGATCCTTCGGGACGAGGCCCAGTCGGAGGAGGTGACGCAGGACGTGATGCTGGAGGTGTGGCGCGGCGCGGCCCGCTACGACCCGCTGCGCGGGGAGGTGCTGCCCTGGGTGATGACCATCGCCCACCACCGTGCCGTGGACCGGGTCCGGCACTGCGAGGCGGCGGCCGACCGCGACCGGACGGTGGCCGCCGGCAGCCGGGAGACGCCCTTCGACGAGGCCGCCGAAGGAGCCGGTACCCGGATGGAGCGACAACAGGTCCGGCACTGCCTGCGGCGCCTAACCGATCTGCAGCGCGAGTCCGTCCTGCTGGCGTTCTACCAGGGCCTGACCCACCGGGAGGTCGCCGAACGGCTGAGCACCCCGTTGGGCACCGTCAAGACCCGGATGCGCGACGGTCTCATCCGGCTGCGCGACTGCCTGGGAGCCGGATCATGACCGCCCCCGCCGACAGCGATCTCCACCTGCTCACCGGCGCGTACGCGCTGCACTCCCTCGACGCGGACGAACGTGACGCCTTCGAGGCGCATCTCGGCGGGTGCGGGAGCTGCGGGGAGGAGGTGGCGGGCTTCGCCGCGGCCCTGAGCCGGCTCGGTACGGCCCAGGCGGTCGAGCCACCGCCGCGGCTGCGGGCGGCGCTGCTGGCCCGGCTGGAGCGGGAACACCAGTTGCCGCCGCTCCCCCGGCACACCGGCGCGGCCGCGCCCCGGGTCGCGCCGCCCGGCGTCCGCCGGCGGGCCCGCTGGCCGCGGTTCGCCCTGGCCGCCTCGCTGGCCGCGACCAGCGCGCTCGGTGTCCTCGCCGTGCAGCAGCACGAGCAGGCCCGGCGGGCGCGTTCCGTCGCCGAAGAGTTGCGTGCCCGGCAGGCGGCCTTCGGCGAGTTGCTGACCGCCCCGGACGCCCGGGTGAGCACCGTCACCGCCGGTTCGGGTGCCGGCACCGTGGTCTGGTCGGCCGACCGCAACCGGGCCGGGTTCCTCGCCACCGGCCTTCCCGATCCCGGGCCCGGCCGCGTCTACGAACTCTGGCTCGACCACGCGGGCAGCTACCTCCCGGCCGGTCTGCTGCCGGACGGCGACGGCGCCCTCCTGCTCACCGCGCCCCTGGACGGTGCCCGGTCCGTCGGCCTGACGGTGGAGCCCGCCGGCGGGTCGGTGCGGCCGACCGGCGAGCCCGTGCTGGCCCTGCGGCTGGGACGGACCTGACGCACGGCCGTCCGGGGCCGGGTCAGGAGGAGGTGACCCGGCCGCGGTGCGGCGGACGGCGGTGTTCGGCGGGCTTCCGTGGGCGCCCTTCCCAGCTGTGCTTCACGCGGTGAGGTGCCGCTCCGCGTCGGAGCCGGTGGCGGGCGCGGTGGCGGTGGCGGTGCCGTGCTGCTCTTCTTCGGGGCGGCCCTTCTTGGGCAGCAGGAAGGTGATCGCGAAGAAGACGGCCAGCAGGCAGGCCTGGACGATCAGCGCGCGGTGGAAGCCGCCGGTGAAGTCACCGGCCTTGGCCTGGGCGAAGAACACCGAGCCGAAGACCGCGACACCGATGGAACCGCCGACCGCCTGGACAGCCGACAGGACACCGGAGGCGGAACCGATCTCGTCGTCGTGGACCGCGGCCAGGATGAAGCTGAACAGGGCGGTGATCACCAGGCCGGCGCCGATGCCCGCCACCGCCACGCCGGGGGCGATGTCCCAGATCGAGAACGAGGTGACGTCCAGGCCGTCGAGCTCGAACCACAGCACGCCCGCGCCGGCCAGCTGGACCAGCGGTCCGATCTGCAGCACCTTGCGGCCGATCCTGTCCGCGAGGAACGCGCCGCTGACCGCGCCGCCGATCGCGGTTCCCACCGCGAGGGGCAGGTTGCCCAGTCCCGCCTCACCGGCGGTGAAGTGCCGGCCGATCTGGAGGAAGAGGGTAAGAACGAGCTGGGTGCCGATGAGCCCGCCGAAGAACAGGGCGAGGCCGCCGAGGCCTACGGTGAAGGCCGGCTTGCGAAGCAGGCCCGGGGTCACCAGCGGCTCGCGTCCGGCGGCTGCCGTGCGGCGCTGCTGGAGGGCGAAGAGGGCGAAGCCGGTCGCCGAGGCGGCCATGGACAGCCATGTCCACAGCGGCCAGCCGTTCTCCTGCCCCTGGTTGAGCGGCAGCACCAGCAGGGCGCAGGACGCCACGACCAGCGCGGCGCCGGTCATGTCGACCCGTACGGAGCGGTCGCCCGCCTTCTTGGGCACGAACTTCGCGGCGACGATCAGTGCCGCGATTCCGATGGGCAGGTTGACCAGGAACACCGACCGCCAGCCCAGGTCGAAGAAGTCGCCCTCGATGAGGAAGCCGCCCAGGACCGGGCCGATGATGCCGCCCAGGCCGAGGACCGGTCCGAAGACCGCGAAGGCCTTGGTGAGCTCGGGGCCGGAGAAGTTCTCCCGCAGCAGGCCCAGGCCCTGGGGCAGCAGCGTCGCTCCGGCGGCGCCCTGCAGCAGGCGGAAGGCGATCAGTGACTGGATGTTCGGCGCGACCGCGCACAGCAGGGAACTCGCGGTGAAGGTCGCCAAGCCGATCAGGAACATGCTGCGTCGGCCGAAGCGATCGCCGAGCCGGCCGCCGAGCACGAGCCCGGCGCCCAGGGTGAGGGCGTAGCCGCCGATCACCCATTGCAGTCCGACGGAACCGGCGCCGAGGGACCTCTCCAGGTCGGGCCCGGCCACGTTGACGATCGAGGCGTCCAGGAGATCCATGATCTCCGCGACGATCATCACCGCCAGGATCAGCCACCGCCACCGGTAGGGCTCGGTCGTCCTGTCAGGGGTGGGAGACGGGGCACGCACGTCAGATACCTCCATGGTGAAGTAATTCCATGATGAAGGTAAATTGATGGGGGTAGGTTGTCAAAGGCGGGCCGCCCACCTGGACGCCCGGCGGGCGAGACGAGGTGGCAGTGCCTGTGGAGGAAGCGATGGGCGACGGTGTCGCGGCGCGGCGCGAGCGGCTGATG
Source organism: Kitasatospora sp. NPDC059973 (assembly GCF_042737525.1). Taxonomy (NCBI): domain Bacteria; kingdom Bacillati; phylum Actinomycetota; class Actinomycetes; order Kitasatosporales; family Streptomycetaceae; genus Kitasatospora; species Kitasatospora sp. NPDC059973. The sequence continues at coordinate 3,808 of NZ_JBHWUI010000017.1, forward strand.
GAGGGGCTGCGGATCCATGGCGGCCACTACGCCGAGCTCAGCCGGCGCTTCGCCGCCTGGCTGGGCCTGCACTCCACCGACGCGACCGCGGTGCTGGAGATCGCCGCCGCCGAGGAACGCGGGGCCCCACTGTCACCGGCCCGGCTGAGCGAGCGCATCTCCCTGTCCACGGGAGCCACCACCGCGCTCCTCAACCGCCTCGAAGCGGCCGGGCACATCACCCGCACCCGCGAGCACTCCGACCGGCGCATCGTCACCCTGCGCGGCGGCCCGCACATCCAGGAGCGGGCGGACGAGTTCTTCGGCCCGCTCGCCCACCGCCTCGACGCCGTGATGGCCCCCTACCCGCCACAACTCCTGCAACAGTTCGAGCAGTTCATCACCGCTCTGAACGCCACCATGGACGCCCACCTAGCCGAGCGGAGCCCGGTGGCCCCGCCCCCCGGCTCCCCCCGGGGGACCGCCGGCGCCGGCTAGGGGTTGGCGAAGACCGTCGTCACGGCCAGGGCCAGCCATCCACCCACAGCGTCCGCAGCGGTCGGGCCCCCGGGGCGCGACCGCTGCGGAGCCGGGGCGGGCACCGCCGGCGGGCTACCGGTCGAAGTGGTGCCGGTGTTCGGCCAGGAAGGCGTCGAGGGTGCGGGGCGAGCGGCCGAGGACGTCGGCGACGGTGCTGGTGGGTGCCTCGGGGCGGGCGACGGCCAGTCGCTGGATCTCCACGACGTGGTCGGCGAGCCAGTCGGGCATGCCGGCCCGGTGGACGAGGTTGTCGCGCATCTCGTCCGGGGCGAGGTCGACATACCGGATCAGGCGGCCGGTGACCGCGGTCAGCCGGGCGGCGAGGTCGGGGTGGGAGACGGCTTCCGGTCCGGTCAGGGTGTAGGTGCCGCCCGCGAGGTGACGGCGGGTGAGCACGGCGGCCGCGACGTCGCCGATGTCGCGGCTGTCGACGTAGTTGCAGGGCGCCTCCCCCATCGCGCCGAGGACGACCCCCTCGGCCACGGCGGGCGCCAGGCGCAGGAGGTTCTGCATGAACGCGTAGGGCCGCAGGACGGTGCCGGTGAGTCCGGAGGCGCGCAGGTGTGCCTCGACGGCGTGGTGCCCGCGGGATATCGCGACGGGCGAGTCCGGCTCGGCGGCCGGGGCGGAGACCTTGACGACGTGTCCGATGCCGCTGACCACGGCGATGTCGATGACGCGGGTTTCGAGCGCGACCTGCGCGGGACTGTTGGCCATGGCGAGGAAGAGCTGGTCGGCGCCCTCGAAGGCGGCGCGCAGCGAGTCGGGGTCGCCGGCGTCGGCGTACCGGACCTCGACGAGCCGGTCGTGCCGCGGGCCGGCGGCGCCGGGGAGCGGCCGCTGCGGGGTGCGGGTGAGGGCGCGCACGGGTACGTCGAGTGCGCGGAGGCTGTGGAGCAGGGCGGTTCCGGTGGTTCCGGTCGCTCCCATGACAACGATCATCGGGTGTCCTCACATACCTGGTGTGTTCCGCGGCGGCGGGTGCCGCCGGGTTCGGTGACGGCCGGGGCCGGGGCTACGGCCGGGGCTTCGCGACGGTGCCGCGCCAGCGCAGGGTGACGATGGTGGTGGCGAGCACGGCGGAGACGGGCAGGTCGATGCGCAGCCGCCGCAGCCAGGGGGCGGCGGGAAGCGCGGTGTGCGCCGGCAGCCATGCGGCGACGAACCACCCCAGCCCCGCCGCCACGCCGGCGGTCGCGACGACGAGCAGCACGGTCAGCACGAGCCGCGGCAGGGCGAGGGTCCAGCGCCGTGGCCGCCCGCCGTGCCGCAGCCAGGCGCCGACCAGGAAGGCCACCACGGCGGAGGTGCCGGCGATGGAGGTGACGGCCGCCACCGTGAGGTCCGCCTGACCGGTGACCACCCCCGCGGTACCGGCCATCAACGCGGGAGCGGCGTAGGCGGTCAGCACCTCGCGCCACAGGACGAACGGCCGGGCGGCCGCCCGGCTCGGGGCGGTTCGGTCCTTCGTTTCGGGCATGTCGGCCTCTTCTTCTCGTTCGGGTTCCGAAAGGCGAAAGGGTTCGACCGGGCGGCCGGACGGGCCTACCCCGGTCAGGTAATTAGCTGGCTAATTACTGCTCCGTCAAAAGGGCTCCCGTCCACGGGACGGGAGCCCGGGCCGACCCACGGCCGGGGTCGGCCGAATGGGCCGGGGTCAGTCGGCGGTCAGTCGGCGGTCAGCGCCGAACTGCCGCGCACGACGCGGGAGAGCAGGTCCAGGAACACCGTGCGCTCCTCGACGGTGAGCCCGCCCACCATCGCCTCCAGTCGCCCGAAGTGCTCGGGCGCCATGTCGCGAAGGCGCTGCGCACCGCGCGCGGTCAGGACCGCCACCGTGCCGCGCCCGTCCTCGGTGGACGGGCGCCTGGCGACCAGGCCCTCGCGTTCGAGTCCGTCGAGCAGGCCGGTGACCGTGGCCCTGGAGACGTCGAGATCGGCCGCCAGCTGCGAGGGGGACTTCTCCCCCCCGTGGCCTTCGAGGTCGGAGAGCAGGCGGTAGCGGCCCGTCGAGAGCCCGAACCGGGCGAAGTGCGCCTCGGCCGCCCGGCCGACTCTCGCGCCCGCGGAGATCAGTCGCACCGCGACCAGCACCGCCTGCGGATCGACCTCCAGCCCGTAGTGCCGCAGCTGCCATCCGGCCTGCTCCAGCGTGGGCTGCTCACCGTCCCCACCGTCCCTCGTCATGCAGATAATATGGCAGCTAATGACTTGGCCCGTCAAGGAGCCACGGGCATTCGCCGAATGGCACCCGCCCGACGGCCGGAACCCCGGCGTGACGGCAGGACGCGTGGCGGGAGGGTGAACCGCGCTCCGGCCCCACCGGCCGGGGCCACCGCCCGGGTATGTCTCGCGGAATGTCCGACCGTCAGGACGGCGCCGGTACCCGGCCCAGAACAGGTGGATCCATGAGTTCGACCCCCAGAAGTCGGCGCGTCCGGGCCGCGGCCCTCCTCACCAGCCTCGCGACCGTGCTCGTCCCCGCGCTGACGCTCGGCACCGCCGCGCCGGCCGCCGCGCACGGCGACGAGCTGAGCGCCGAGATCCGGGCCATCATGGCCAAGCCCGGCTACGAGCACGCCCAGTGGGGACTGCTGGAGCGGGACGGCACCACCGGCGAGATCATCCACTCCCAGTTCCCCGACCAGTTCTTCCTCCCCGGCTCGACGGCCAAGCTGCTCAGCGTCTCGGGCGCCTGGCACGCGCTGGGCGGCGACCACGAGTTCACCACCCCCGTGCAGGCCGTCGGGCAGCAGAACGGTTCGGCCCTGGACGGCAACCTGGTCCTGATCGGCCAGGGCGACCTCACCATGGGTGGCCGGACCGCCCCGGACGGCTCGGTCTCCTACACCCCGATCGACCACACCTACGCCAACGACGTGCCCGGCGCGACCCTCACCCCCGAGGACCCGCTGGCCGGGCTCGACCTGATCGCCCGGCAGGTGCGCGATGCCGGACTCACCCGGATCGACGGCGACGTCGCCGTCGACACCCGGCTCTTCAGCTCCTTCCCCGGCCTGGACCCGACTCCCACCCCGCTGATCGTCAACGACAACGTCATCGACCTGCTGACCACCCCGACCTCCCCGGGCCAGAGCGCGCAGCTGACCTGGCGTCCCCAGGTCGCGCCGTACCAGGTCGAGTCGACGGTGCGGACGGTCGCGGCGGGCAGCCCGACCGACCTGACGGTCTCCGCCTCCCCCGACGGCACCCGGATCACCGTCTCCGGCACGATCGCGGCCGACGCCCCGCCCACCCTGCGGATCTCCCCGGTGAAGGACCCGGCCGCGTTCGGGCGCACCGCCCTGATCGAGGCCCTCGGCCGCGCGGGCGTCACGGTCACCGCCGCGCCGACCGGGCCGAACCCGACGGACAAGGTGCCGGACTCCTACGACGGCACCCGGCGGGTGGCCGCCTACGTCTCCCCGGTCTACGCGAAGTACGCCAAGCTGATCCTCAAGGTCAGCCACAACCTCGGCGCCAACCTGGCCATCTGCCTGATGGCCGTGACCGCGGGCAGCCACCAGTGCGAGGACGGCTTCCCCGTCCTCAACGAGTTCCTGCGCGGGGCCGGGATCGACCCGACCCAGGCCCAACTCCTCGACGGCCGCGGCGGAAACCCGGTCGACCGGGTCACCCCGAGGATCGAGACCGACATCGTGAACTACTGGCAGAACACCCCGGAGGCCGCCCGCTTCCGCGACGCGCTGCCGATCCTCGGCGTGGACGGCTCGCTGGCCGGCGCGTGCGCCGGCTGCCCCACCTGCCCCGGCAAGGGCAAGGTCTGGGCCAAGCCCGGCAGCGTGGTCGGCGAGGACGGGCTCAACCAGCGGCTCGCCGTCGGCGCCCAGACCCTGGGCGGCTACCTCGACGCGGGCCACGGCCGGCTGAACACCTTCTACCTGGCCGTGAACGGCGCGTCCGCGCCCGACATCGAGGGCTTCCTCGACGAGATCAACGACCTGTCCCGGATCGCGGGCCTGCTGCAGCAGGAGGCCGAGGCACGCAACGGCTGAGGTCCGAGGCCGTTCGGCGGGCCCGGCCGGACGGTGACCGGCGGGGCCGGCTCTGCTGCTTCTGCTGCCGGGCACCACCCCCTCGCACCACTGCGCGGGGCCGGGGTCACCGGGCTGCCGGACCCGGACCGCTGTCGACGTCCGCAGCGGGCGATGGGCCCGGCGGGACGGGCCGCAGGGTGGTGGGGTCGGCGATCAGCCAGGCGGTGTCCTTGTCCTCGCCCCACCGTACGTTCGCGATCCAGGGCAGCTCCGGGCCCGGACGGCGACGCGCGGTGACCAGGCAGGAGCGCCAGCGGCCGCCGACCCGCGCCCAGGCCAGGCGCCAGCACCGGTCGGCGCCGTCCTCGGCGGGCGTGCCGGCCAGCTCGGCGGGCACCGCCACCGCGTCCCGCCACCGGCCGAGGAACGGCGCGGCCGCGGGAGGCGCGTCCTGCGGCTCGGGCAGCGGCCGGACGGTCTCCTCCGTGTACAGGAACCAGCCCCAGGGCTGTGGGCTGTCCGTGTCGGGCGCCCAGCGCACATGGACCACCCAGCAGGCGGCGCCGGGCGGGCGCCGCCACACGGTGAGCATCCCCGGGCGCCACTCCCCGCCGAGCCGGATCTCCACCAGCCGCCACCGCCGCACGTCCCGGGACGCTCCGGGCAGGGTCATCAGCTCGCGCGGCGCCCGCTCGGCATCGCCGGGCCGCTCGGGCGGGCGGACGGGGCGGGAGAACGGAACGGCCGAGGTCATGAACCCATTATTCGATTGTTTGTTCGAGTGATCAAACGTCAGCTGCGCGGGCCGCCGGATGGGGCCCTGCGCCGACGCGCGATAACTGTCCCGTGCGCGAGCTGGTGGTCACCAAGATCCACACAGCCGATCCATGGTTCCTGAGTCGTGACGCGCTGGTTGGACCCTGGTCACGAGAGTGGGAACCGGTCCGACCGTCGCCGACGCGGAAGCGGTCCGGACGTGGCTCGCCCGGACGGTGAACCGACCGCGGCTGCGGACTCCGGCTCCCGCCGCCGGCGGCCGGGTCAGCGGCGGCTCTCGATCCGCAGGCCGCCCGTGGTCACCCGGCGGATGGGCTCGCTCACCAGCAGCTCGTGCGGCTGGCCGAGGGCGATCGCGCCCGCCGCGTCGAGCCGGGCCAGCTGGGCGTCCGTCAGCTCGACCGCCAGGGCGCCCAGGTTGTCCTCCAACTGGGCGCAGGTGCGGGCGCCGAGCAGCGTGGTCGTCACGCCCGGGTTCCGCAGCGTCCAGGCCAGCGCCACCTGGGCCGGAGTGTGCCCCACCTCGTCGGCCACCTCCCGGACCACCCCGGCCACGCCGAGGCTGCGTTCGGTGAGGGTTCCCAGGGCGAGGTTGTGGCTCCGGCGGGTGCTCCCGTCGGGGCCGGCGCCCGTCGCGCCCACGTCGTCCCGGCCGTACTTGCCACTGAGCACCCCGCCGCCGAGCGGCGAGTACGGGACCACGCCCAGGCCCAGCTCCCGCGCCATCGGGATCAGGTCGCGCTCCGCGGTGCGTTCGATCAGGCTGTACTCGACCTGCAGCGCGACCAGCGGCGACCAGCCGCGCAGGTCCGCGATCGCCTGCATCCGGGACACCTGCCAGGCCGGGGTGTTGGAGATCGCCACGTACAGCACCTTGCCCTGCCGGACCAGGTCGTCCAGGCCGCGCAGCACCTCCTCCGCCGAGGTCCGGAAGTCCCAGACGTGCAGGTACAGCAGGTCGAGGTAGTCGGTGCCGAGCCGCCGCAGGCTGCCCTCCACCGAGCCGAACAGCGCCTTGCGGTGCCCGCCCCCGGAGTTCGGGTCGCCGGGGCGGCGCAGGGTCGAGTACTTGGTCGCCAGCACCAGGCGTTCGCGCTCCTCATGGGCGAACTCGCCCAGCAGGCGCTCGGAGCTGCCGTCGGTGTAGGTGTCGGCGGTGTCGAGGAGGTTGCCGCCGAGCCCGACGTAGCGGTCGAACAGTTTGCGGGCCTCGGCCCGTTCCGCGCCCCATCCCCATTCGGTGCCGAAGGTCGCGGTGCCCAGGGCCAGCGGTGAGACCCGCAGTCCCGAGCGGCCCAGCAGCCGGTAGTCGTCGAGGGCCAGTGCCATCGGGTTCTCCTGTGTTCGTATGTGTTCGTGTTCCTTGCCGGGACCGAGTCTGTAGCGACGGCGGGTCCCGGATAAGGGAGGGACTTTCCTGGGAAGACCGGTCCCACCCTGGCGGTTGGACCGGTCATGACGACCCGCACCATGGACACCACCGAGGAACTGGGCGCCTTCCTGCGCAGCAGGCGCGAACGGCTGGACCCGGACCGGCTGGGCCTGCCCGCGCACCGGCGGACCCGGCGAACGCCCGGACTGCGCCGCGAGGAGGTCGCCGAGCTGGCCGGAGTCAGCACCGACTACGTGGTCCGGCTGGAGCAGGGCCGGGGGCTACGGCCCTCCGCGGAGGTGCTGGCGGCGCTGGCCCGGGCCCTGCGGCTGGCACCCGGAGAACGCGACTACCTCTTCGACCTGGCCGGACGGCGCCGCCCCGGCACCACCGGCGGGCCGGCCGCTGGTCCGGCGCCGTCGCTGGCCCACCTGGTCGACGACCTCTCCCCGCTACCCGCCGCGCTGCTGGACCACCGCTACGACCTGCTGGCCTGGAACCCCGAAATGGCCCGGCTGCTACCGGAGTTCGACGCCGTTCCGCCGGAGCGGCGGAACGCGATGTGGCTCTGCCTGCTGCACCCGCCGATGCGCGGCTTCTACGCCGACCGCGAGAGGGTGCTGCGGGACGGCGTCGCCCATCTTCGCGCGGCCTGGGCCGCCCACCCGCAGGACCGGGCACTGGCCGCGCTGATCGCCGAATTCACCGCGCAGGACGAGGACTTCGCTCGGCTCTGGGCCGAGCGGGAGGTCCGCGTCAACGGCCGCGGTCGCAAGCTGCTGCGGCACCCGGCCGTCGGGACGATCGCCGTCGACTTCGAGGTCCTGCTCCCGCTGGAGGACCCGGAGCTCCGGCTTCTGGTCTACCGCGGCGCGGACGACGAGAGCCGCGTAGCCCTGCACCGGCTGTGCGGCGGTGACGGGCGCCAGGAAGGCTGACAACTCGCGGCTGGTGGCAGGAAGCGTGACCACTTGCGCTGGATGGTGTCGACGCCGAGGTGGGTGAGGACGCCGTGCCCGCCGTTCTTCCCCCGGACGTGCAAGGTGTCCCTGGACAAGCGCCGCCTGCGCGACGTCGAGGTCGTCGAGCGGCTGCCGACGGAGGACCGCTACGACCGGCCCGGGCCCGCCGCGTCACCGGCGCAGCTGCGCGTTGAGCCGGGCGGCCTGCCGGGTGAGGTGGTCGCGTTCGGGCAGGGTGGGCGCCGACCGGGCGGCCTGGGCGTAGAGCCGTGCCGCGGTCGCCGGATCACCGTCGCGCTCGTGGAGGTACGCCGCGACGGCGGTGTACCGCGGCAGGGCGGAGTCGAGCTCCGCCAGGGCGGCCAGCCCCGCCCGGGCGCCGTCGGCCTCGCCCACCGCGACGGCCCGGTTGAGGCGTGCCACCGGGCTGTCGGTGAGCCGCACCAGCTCGTCGTACCACTCGACGATCTGCACCCAGTCGGTCTCCTCGGTGGTCCGGGCGTCGGCGTGGAGCGCGGCGACGGCCGCCTGGGCCTGGAACTCGCCCAGGCGGTCGCGGGCGAGGGCGGCCTGGAGCACGTCGACGCCCTCGGCGATCAGCCGGGTGTCCCACAGGCCGCGGTCCTGCTCGGCGAGCGGCACGAGCCTGCCGTCCGGGCTGGTCCGGGCCGGGCGCCGGGCGTGGTGGAGCAGCATCAGCGCCAACAGGCCCGCGACCTCCACGTGGTCGGTGCCGGCCGCCAGTTGGCGGGTCAGCCGGATCGCCTCGGCCGCGAGGTCGACGTCCCCGGAGTACCCCTCGTTGAAGACCAGGTAGAGCACCCGCAGCACGGTGGCGACGTCACCGGGCCGGTCGAAGCGGACGCCGGAGACGGTCCGCTTGGCCCGGCTGATCCGCTGGGCCATGGTCGCCTCCGGCACGAGGTAGGCCTGCGCGATCTGCCGCGTGGTCAGGCCGCCGACCGCGCGCAGAGTCAGCGCGACGGCGGAGCCCGGCGTCAGGGACGGGTGCGCGCACAGGAAGTACAGCTGGAGCGTGTCGTCCACCGCCTCGCCCCGGTCGGGCACGGGCTCGGCCTCGACCAGGTCCTCGCGCCGCCGCCGGGAGGTGTCGGCCCGGACGGCGTCGAGGTACTTGCGCCAGGCCACCGTGACCAGCCAGCCCTTCGGGTCGCGCGGCGGGTCGTCCGGCCACCTGCGCACGGCCTCGACCAGAGCCTCCTGCACGGCGTCCTCGGCCGCCGCGAAGTCCGCTCCGCGACGGACGAGGACACCGATCACCGCGGGCACCAGGGCCCGGAGCAGTGCTTCGTTCACTCGGTGGCCGTGCACTTCTCGCCGTAGAACGGGCGCACCTCAAGCCACTCGTGGATCGGCTTGCCCCCCGCGCCCGGGGCCGCCGACAGCTCGCCGGCCAGCTCGACCGCGCGCTCGTAGGTCTCCACGTCGATCACCATCCAGCCGGCGATCAGGTCCTTGGTCTCCGCGAACGGACCGTCGGTGACCGGGGGCCGCCCCTCGCCGTCGTAGCGGACGAACGTGCCCTCCGGGGAGAGCGCCTGGCTGTCGACGAACTCGCCGGTGCCCTCCAGCCGGGCGGCGAAGTCACGCATGTACTGCACGTGGGCCGTCACCTCCTCCGGCTCCCACTGGTCCATCGGCACGTCGTTGACCGCCGCCGGCGCGCCCCGGTAGTGCTTGAGCAGCAGGTACTTGGCCATGGTGTTCTCCTTGGTGAGGTACGGCCCATTGTGGCCGTCTTCACCCCTGGGACGGAGCCGGGCGCGGGTTCTCGACATCCCTTCGCGAAATTCCTTCCGCGGACTTCGACGCCTTCGCGGCGCGGTCGGTTCGCGCCCGCCGTGCGCCGGCCGCCCACCGGTCCGTCCCGTACCGAGCCGGGCCCGGCACCGCTCGTCGGCGGCCCCCGCGCCCGCCGACGGCGACGCGTCCGGACGGGTGCCCCCGCGGGAGGAAGGGGCCGACGGCCGGTCCGGATCGTCGTCGACGTGGACCGGCCGTGGCGCCCGCCCCCTCCTCCGGGGCTCAGCGCTCGCAGGCGACGCCGTCGCCGTCCGCGTCGAGCCCGGCGCGGTAGCCCGGGTCGCCCCGGTGCAGCGGTGCGGCGCCGGCGGCCTTCGCGGCGGCGCAGTTCTTGTAGTAGGCCGCCGCCGGGGCCTGGGTGGTGGGTTCCGGCTCACTGGTGGGGGGCTTCGGGGTGGTCACCGGCGGCTTGGTCTCCGGGACCGGCGGCTTCGGCGGAGCCGGGGCGGCGGCGGGGGTGCTGGGCGCGACCGGGACGGGCGCGGGCACCGGGGGCGCGGTGGTCGGCACCGGGCTGGGTACGGCGGGCGGCTCGGTGGCGGCGGGTTCGGGCGCGGCCGGGGCGGGCGGGGTGGTGGGCGCCGGCGGGGTGGTCCCGGCGGGCGGGGTGGTGGGCGCGGCCGGCTCGGCCGGGGCGGAGCTCACCGGGTTCGGGGGCTTGCTGTTCTGCTCGGCCTTGGAGTCGCCGGAGGCGCCGATCAGGATCAGCAGCCAGACGGCGGCCAGCACGGTGACGGCGAGCTTCGCGCCCTTGGTGAGCCGCTTGGAGCGCCACGCCCACAGTGCGCCGAGCGGCGGGAGCAGCCAGAGGGCGAGCACCCGCAGGGCTATCTGCCCCTTGGTGCGCGGGGGCAGGGGCGCCGCGGCGGGCGCGGGGGTGTGGACATGGGTCGAATTCACGCGGATTCCCCGGGTCAAGATCACAGGTGGTAGGCGCACATTGTGCCGCAATCGTGAACGGCTTCGACCGGTATTCCACACATCGGGCACCCCGGCCCCGGGAGTGGGGCCCGGGGCCGGGCGCTCCGTCAGTTGGCCACCCACCCGGCCACCCGCCCGGCCGCCCGCCCGCCGCCTACGATTCGGCGGAGGTCCGGCGGGCGGCCGCCTCGTCCCGCAGCACGCTGTAGCGGATGCTGTCGCGCCACTGCCCGTCGCGGAACACCACGTTGCGCAGCACGCCCTCCTGGGTGAACCCGGCCTTCTCCAGCGCGCGTTGCTCAGCGAAGTTCTCCGTCTCGGTGTCGGCCTCCACCCGCGCGACCGGCGAGTACGCGAACAGGTAGTCCACCAGCAGGATCTGGGCGCGAGTCCCGATGCCCCGCCCTCGCGATCCGGGCAGCAGCTGGATGCCCATGCTCCAGTAGTACGAGCGCGGCACGACGTCCACCCGCCGCCAGCCGACGAACCCGTGGAACTCGCCGCCGGCCGCGACGGCCAGCTGTCCGCGGTCGTCGCCCAGCAGCCGGTTCTCGGCCCACCGCCGCCGCCAGGACCCGGGGTCGGTCCAGCCGAACCACTGGAACGTCCCGACCGCCTCCGGGTTCTGGACCAGTTCCTCCAGGGTGCCCAGCTCGCTCTCGGCCACGGGGCGCAGTGTCACATTGTCATATGGCATGCGGTGAAGTGTAGTTTCGGCCGTCGGGGGCCGGAGAGGATCTTCACCGCAGGGCGGGCGGGAGCGGCGGGGCCCGCACCTGCTCCGTTTCGCTGAGGGGAAAGTCCGCCCCGGCGGGGAGCGACGATCCGTACAGTCCGATCTCATGACGATGGTCACCACACGCACGGTCACCTATCCCGCCGACGGCCTGACGATGGCCGGGCACCTCGCGCTCCCCGCCGGCGTCGACCGCCGGCCCGCCGTCCTGATCGGCCCCGAGGGGCCGGGCCTGAACGACTTCCAGCGCCGCCGGGCCGACGCCCTCGCCGAACTGGGCTACGTGGCACTCGCCTTCGACTTCCACGGCGGCGGACACTGGTTCACCGACCCGCAGGAGATGCTGGCCCGCGTGATGCCGCTGCTCGCCGACCCCGGCCGGATGCGGGGCATCGGCCACGCCGCCCTCGATGTGCTGCGTGCCGAACCGCGGACCGACCCCGACCGGATCGCCGCGATCGGCTACGGAACCGGCGGCGCGATCGCGCTGGAACTCGGACGCGACGGCGTCGACCTGCGGGCGATCGGAACGGTCAACGCACTGACCACGGGCCGCCCGGGCGAGGCCGCGCGGATCCGTTGCCCCGTGTGGGCCGGGGTCGGCTCGGAGGACCCGATCATGGCCGCCGGGCAACGGGACGCCTTCGCCGCCGAGATGCAGGCCGCCGGCGTCGACTGGCGCCTGGTGGTCTACGGCGGGGCCCTGCACGCCTTCCACCACCCGCCGGTCGACCAGAGCGTGGTCCCCGGCGTCGGCCACCACCCGCGGCACGCGCGGCGGGCCTGGCGCGACATCGTCGGCCTGCTCGCCGAGTGCCTGCCCGTGACGGAGTGAGCGGGCCGACCGTGACGCGCCCGCGGGAATGTCCGGACAGGCCGTCGCCCTACGACCAGGAGACCTGGGCCAGCGGACCGGCCGAACGGACATCCACCAGATCGAACCCGTCCTGCCGGCGGATCACATGCCGGATGCCCTCCGAGGCCGAACTGCGGACGAACCCCACCCATCCGACGCCGGTCGCCTTCCGGAGGAGCCACTCCACCGCCTCCATCACCACCCCGAACTCGTCCTCGTGAACACCGGTGCGAAGGGTGAGCGCCCAGGGGGCGCTCCCCTTGGGGTCCGCCCGATCGACGGCACGGACCAGCAACGCGGTGTCCGCACCGGCGAACGAGTGGCTCGCCGATCCTCCATCGAAGACCGGCCACGGCTCGTGGCCGGAGTCCTCCCAGTCGACGGCGGCATGCGTCGCCGGTGCCCGGTCGGCCTGACCCAGGAGCCATCTCACCTCCTGGACGACCGACGCCGGGAGGTCCGACGGGAGATCCACAGCCAGGAACAGGTCGTAGTAGTCGCTCACCCCCCGAACCTAGCCCGCACCACCGACACTCCCGGCTGTCGGACCGCACGGACCTGGGCCCCGGGGCGAGCGGATGGGCCGTCAGGTCACCCGCTCGGATGGAGTATCGTCCGGTGATCGCACCGGTTCGAGCGGCCCGTACCGGTCGGCGGTCCGTACCGATCGGCGCTCGGGCCCGATCGGCGAGCGTACCGGCCGTACCACCGAGGAGAACCGTGACCCTGCCCCCACCCGCTCTCGCCCGCGGCCGGGCGGCGGCCCTGCTCGCCGCGACCTTCCTGGCGTTGAGCGGCTGTACGAGTCCCGGCGGAGGCAGCGGGCCGGAGGCGGCGCCGACGCCGGCCGGGCCGCCGCTCGCGGGGCCCGGCCGGCTGGTGGTCGCCCGCTGCGAGCGGTGGGCCGTGCCGTCGCCGACGACGGCGGACGGCAAGGTGCACGTGGTGACCGTCACCGCCCACGCGGCCACCGACGGCAGGGAGGAAGCCCGCCGGGTCGCCACTCTGCCGGACCTGGCCACCAGTGCCACGCTCTGCGACCCGACCCTGACCACAGCCGTCTCGGCGACCGCCGACCGGCAGGCGTTCAACGCCGACTTCTCGCTGATCGCCGGCACCGTGGCACCGAACTCGGGGGCGATGAAGCGGGCGGCCGCCTTCACCCTGCCCGGTGGACGGGCAGCCTCCACCGCGCCGGCCGACGGGCCGGGCGAGGATCGCCGACCGCTGTTCCAGGAGGGCACCTCCGTCCTCTGGTACGAGACCGCAGGCCGGCAGCTGACCAGCCGTGACCTCGCCGCACGCGGCGCCGAGCCCGCGCCCCGGGGCACGGCCCCCGGCGAGGATTTCGCCCTGGACGGCGACCGCCCGTGGCCGGCACGCCCGTTCGGCACCAAGCCCGAGGGAGTCTCGGTCGCCCCCGGCGGCACGGTAGCGGCCGGTTACACCCAGCAGAACGCGGTGCTGTGGCGCGGCGACCAGGTCACCGGAAGCACCCTTGGCGTCGTCGAACCGCTGCTGCTCGGGACGCCCGCCGAACCGGGCCACCAGGTCGTGCCGGGTTCGGCGGGCGTACCCAGCGGCTGCGTTCCCAGACTCTGGCTCGACGGCGGCCATCTGCTCTGCGGGACACGCGACAACCTCTACCGCGTCGGATTCGCAGCCGACTTCAGCCGGGTCGAGGGCGTGGACGCACTGCTCCCGCCCGAGAAGCGCTTCGTCTCGGGCGCGGTGCTCTCCCCCGACGGCAAGGCACTCGCCTACCTGTCGGCCGCCGACGGGACCGAGTCCATCCACCGCGTCGACCTGGTACCGGACGCCGTCCCGGTCAAGCTGGCCGACCTGCCCCCGACCGCCCCCGCCACGGACGACCCCGAGAACGGCTTGCCGCACCTGGTGGCCTGGCTGTGAACCGGGACAACCGAGATCCTCAGCAGCCAGGGAACGGGATGAAACGGATTCAGCGGGTCACCGGCACGGTCGTCGGCTCGGCGGTGGGTGACGCGCTCGGAGCCCCGTTCGAGTTCGGCCCCCGCGGCGCCTTCTCCGCGCGGTTCCCCGGACCCGGTGACGGTCCCAGCGCCGGTGGCGCTGGCGAGATGTGCGGAGGTGGCGGCTGGGATCCGGGTGAGGCGACCGACGACACCCAAATGGCCGTGCTGGTCGCGGAGTCGCTGCTGCAGCGCGGTGGACTGGACCTGCCGGACATCTTCGGCCGCTTCCAGCGGTGGGCGGCGTCCGGTCCCAAGGACATCGGCCTGCAGACCGAAGACGTCCTCACCAACGGCATGGCCTGGGACATGGCCGCCGCGATCCACTTCCAGGTGAACCTGCGGGCGGCGGGCAACGGATCACTGATGCGGGCCTCGACCTCCGCGGTGCACTTCGCCGGTGCCGGACGGGCGGCCACCATGGACGCCGCCCGGCGCATCGCCGCCCTCACCCACGGCGACCGGGCCGCCTGGGAAGGCACCGCGATCTTCCACGAACTCGTCCGCCTCACCCTGGAGGGCGAGGACGCCCTCGGCGCGCTCCCGGAGATCCTGGACCTCGTCGATCCCGATCACCGGCCGCGCTACGCGACGGTCCTCGATCCCGGCTGGGATCCGGACCGGGCGACCGAGTTCAACGGCGCCGTCTGGCCCTGCCTGGGATCCGCGGTCTGGGCGCTGCGCACCACCACGAGCTTCGAGAGCGCGGTACGCGCGGCCGTCGACCTGGGCGGCGACACGGACACCGTCGCCGCGGTGACCGGCGGGCTCGCGGGCGCCCGCTACGGGCTGGACGCGATCCCTGCCCGGTGGACCGCACCGCTGCACGTCCCGCTTCCGGGCTCCGGCGGACGGGTCCTGCTGCTGCCCGACCTTGTCGACCTGGCGCGCCGCCTCGGGGGGTGACCTCGCCCGAGTGCCCCCGGGGTCCCGATCGTGCCCGCGGCGCGCACCCGGGACCCCGGGGGCACTCACCCGGCAGGGGGAGGGAGATCGTTCCGGCGGCTGACGGCGCACCGCCACGGACGGTGCACCGTGGGGAACATGACGAGTGCCGAACGGACGATGAGGGCGCTCCCGAGCGCCCGGTGGCAACGGTGGCCGGGTTGGGTGGCCCGGGCCACCCTGCTGTGGGGGGTGCTGTACGCCGCCTTCGGCCTGGCGTGCGCGCTGAGCGGGACCTCCCTGCTCCCTCGCGGCGGTGACTCGGCCGCCGCCGCGCTGAGTTGGGCGGTCGTGGCGACAGGGACGCTGGCGACGACGGCGAGCGGAGCGGTGGTGCGGTACGGACTGCGGCCCGCGCTACGGGTCCTGCTCCTGGTGACCTGCGGGCTCGCGGGAATCACCGCGTTCAGCCTGCTGATGGATGTGATCACGCTGCTGTTCGGTCAGGGCGTGGACCACCCGGCCGCCACGGCGAACAAGGCCCTGGCAGCGGTCGGAGCGGGCCTGCTCGCGGCCACGGCCCGCTCCGACCGGGCCGGCGAAGCCACCGGTACCACCGGAATCGGCAGTATCGGCAATACCGGCGGTACTGCTGTGCGGGCGCCGACCGCTGCGCCGCGGGCCGTCCAACTCGCCGCCTGGGCCGGGACACTGGCCTTTCTCCCGTACACGGCGATGAAGCTGGTCTGGGCGTCCGGCGGGACGTTCGCGGGACTCACCGGTGCGGAGACGCTCGCGATCTCGGAGCGGAACGGCGCCTCGGGCGTCTTCCTCACCCTGGAGTCCTGCGGCCTGGACCCCACCGCACTCCTGGCCGCGCTCGGCGTCTTCCTCCTCTGGGGCCTGGTCCGCCCGTGGGGACAGGTCTTCCCCCGCCCGCTGCCGTTCCTCCGCGGCCGGCGCGTGCCGCGCTGGCTCCCGCTCGCCCCGGCTCTGGTCGGCGCCGCCACGCTCGCCCCGTACGGCGTGGTGGGAGTCGGATACCTGGCCCTGGCCGCGGCCGATGTGGTGACGATCCGGCCCGGTGACTTCCCCTCCTCGGGCGACGCGCTGCTGGTCGGCTGGATCGGGCTGGTCGCCTTCGCCGTCTACGGCCTCGCGCTGACCGTCGCGGCCCGCTCCTACTGGCTCCGGACGCGACCTGCCCGTCGGGCGGGTGTCGGCGCGGAGTGATCGGTGGCGTCCGGGCTCGGCCTCGGCAACGACAGTGTCGAGCGGTCGCATCACTCGCACCGGAGGAAGTGCCCACGCGTCAGCCCGTGCGAACCCCGGGTGCCGAGCTGCGGCGGGAGCTGCTGAACGCCTACCTGCGGGTCCACAACTCCCCTGCGCAGGAGCGCCGGTGTCGCCATCTGGCGGCCCTACTGGCCGACGAGATCACCGGCGGCGGTGCCACCCCGGAGCTGGCGGACCACCTGGCCGACTGTCGCCCCTGCACCCGGGCGGCGGCGGAGCTGCGGGCCATCCACCACTGGGACGTCGCCGTGCTGCAGAAGTGCACCCTGCTCCGCCCCTGGGGCCCGACACCCCAGGAGCCGATCCAGCCCGACGACACGATCCCCGTCGATCCGCCGGAGCGGCTCCCGGCGCCGCCGGGACGCGGCGAACCACCGACGACGCCCGGCGCGACGCGGACGCGGTGCGCCACGTCACGGGCGCGACGCGGCGCACCGCAGGCGGTGATCACCGCCCGGCAGGACGCCACGCGGTCCGTGCCGTCCGGCCGGCGGCGCCACCGCCGCAGCCCGACACCGTGGCAGGCCGGCGTGCAGGAACTGGCGATCGCCGAGGCGCCGGCCGTGCTCGGGCTACGCCGAACCCCTCGGCGAGGCACCCTCGATGGGCCTCGCTCTGGCCACCGGCCGCGGCCCGCGATTCTCCCGGGACGAACGGCCCGGTCCTCGGATCAGAGCAGCTCTGATCATTCGATCGTCAGGTTATAGTGCGCACGTCAACATGCACGGGCAGGCCTCTGCGGGGCCGCCCTGACGTCGGATCACCTCCGCCGTCCCGAGGCAGGAACCGATACGACGTTGCCCAGAACGCGAGTTGCCGTCCCGGTCACGGCGCGGAGAGTCGAACTCACCCGCCCGGACACGGTGCACGGATCCGCGTTCCGCCGCCTCCGCGGCCCCCTCGCGGGCGGGGCTCCTCGGTTCCTCGCCGCGGCCCGCGGCCCCAGTCGCCGGAGACCCCGCCGCCGCTCGGCCCCCGTCTGAGAGCGAAGCCGGCCGCTCACCCCTTACGTCACCGTCACCCGGCGCTCCTCGTGCGCCCGCGCTCTCCGAGAGGTCCGCCCCGCCATGGTCGACCCCCGCTTCAGCATCCTGTCCGAGGACTTCGCCGCCGAGCACGCCCCCGTCACCACCGCAGACGGTACGCACACCACGGCCCACCGCCGACACGAGGAAAGAGGAGCCGCCATGGCAACCGTCGGAGAGCGGCTGAGCAGCGCCCGGGTCCGGGCCTTCATCGGCCGCGACGAGGAGCTCGCCCACTTCGCGCGCGCCCTGGCCGGGGACCAGCAGGCGCCGTTCGCGTTCTACCTGTCCGGTCCGGGCGGCATCGGCAAGTCGACGCTGCTGCGCCGCCTCACGGACCACGCCCGCACGGCGGGACGGCCCCTGCTGGAGCTGGACGGCCGCTTCGTCAGCCGGGATCCGGCCGACTTCGAGCGCGCCGCCGCCTCCTTCCTGACCGTCCCCGGCACGGTGCTGCTCCTCGACTCCTTCGAGCACTGCCAGTGGCTGGAGAGCTGGCTGTGGCAGCGCTTCCTGCCCCGCGCCGCCGCCGACACCCTGGTGGTGCTGGCGGGCCGCCTCGCGCCCCAGCCGCAGTGGGCGGCCGATCCCGCCTGGGCCGGACTCCTCCACGTCAGCGAGCTGGGGCAGTTCACCGAGGAACAGGCCCGGAGCCTGCTCACCACCGCGCAGGTCCTGCCCGAACTGCGGGAGCGGGTGCTCCGCTTCGCCGGCGGCAACCCGCTGGCGCTCTCCCTCGCGGCCGCGTCCGGCATGGCGGACTGGACGAGGGAGGAGGTCTGGGCGCCCTCGGCGGATGTCCTGCGCACCCTGCTGTCGGGCCTGATCGGCGAGGTGCCGACGGCGGCCCACCGCCGCGCGCTGGAGCTGGCCGCCCAGGCCTACTCGACCTCCGAGGAGCTGCTCGCCGCCGTCCTGCCCGAGGAGGACGCCCACCCGCTCTTCACCTGGCTGCGCGACCTGCCGTTCATGGAGTCCACCCACCGCGGGCTCCACCCGCACGACGCCGCCCGCGAGACGCTGGCCGCCGACCTCCGCTGGCGGGCCCCCAACGCCTTCGTGACGATGCGCCGGCGGCTGGCCGAGGAGTACCTGCGCATCCTGCGGGAGGCCCCGGAGGAGCGGGTCTGGACCGTTACCGACGAGCTGTTCTACCTCTTCCGCGAGGGGGAGCTGGTCGCCCGCCTGCGCACCTTCTCCCGCGAGGACGAGGTGCACGACCGGCCCCTCCACCCGGACGACCTCGACACGGTGCTGCGGATGGCCGAGCAGACCGAGGGCCCGGCCTCGGCGGAGCTCGTCCGCTACTGGGCGCGGCGCCAGCCGCAGGCCTTCAGCGTCTACCGCCTGGTGAGCACGGGCCGCACCGTGGCCTTCACGGTCCGCCTCGCCCTGCCCGCCCCCGCCGATCCGGAGGACCTGGCCGCCGACCCGGTCGTGGCGGCCGCCTGGGAGTACGCCCAGGCCGCCGGGCCGGTCCGGCCCGGCGAGCACATCGGCGTCAGCCGCTTCTCGGTCTACCCCGAGCGGTACCAGGTGCCCTCGCGCGTCATCGACCTCAGCAGCTCCCGCGCCCAGGCGGAGTCCGCCCGCGCCCGCGGCCGCGCCTACGGCTTCGCCGTCTGGCGGGACGCCGAGACGTGGTCGGCGCGCGTCAAGGGCAGCCTCGCCGACACCGGCGCCCGGCCGCGGGTCGGCGAGCACACCTACGGCCTGTTCGCGGTCGACTGGCGCCAGGTGCCCGTCGAGACCTGGCTCCGCCACTTCATAGCGGCCACCGCCGTGCCCACCCGGGCCGGGCCGTCGGGCGTCTCGCGCGCCGCGTTCGACCAGGCCGTCCGCGACGCCCTGACGCACTGGCGCGACGCGGGCGCCTTCGCCGCCTGCGCGCTGCTCCGCACCCGCCTGGCGGCCGACTTCGGCGAGCCCGTCGAGGAGTTGCGCGCCCTGCTGCGCGGGAGCGTCGACGACCTCGCCCGCGATCCGCGCGGTGTCCGCGCCCGCGACGCCGTGACCGCGGGCTACTTCTCCGGTGCGCCCACCCAGGAGGCCGCCGCCCGCCGGCTCGGCCTCCCCTACGGCACCTACCGGCGCCATCTGCGGCAGGGGCTGGACCTGCTCAGTGAGGCGCTGTGGCGGCTGGAGCTGCACGGTCCCGGTCCCGAGTGAGGCGGCGCGAGCGCACGCGTGTGCCGGCCGTCCCCCTCCCGGCACCGGCGGAGAGCGGCTGGTCACGGGCGCCGGACTGTGGTTCCATGCCGCGATGAGGAGTGAGAGCGGGTTCGGCCCGGGCACCGCCCCGGGGGTCCGGTGTCGTGACGATCGTGACCTCGGTGCGTGCGTGCGGGTCCTGGCGGAGGTCCATGCGCGGGACGGCTACCCGGTGAACTGGCCCGAGGCGCCGACGTCATGGCTCACGCCGCCCGTCCTCATCGGCTCGTGGGTGGCGGAGCTGGACGGCCGGATCGCCGGCCATGTCGTCCTGTCCCGCAGCGGCGCGGGCGACGCGGCGCCGGGGCTCTGGAGCGCTCGGGCGGGGGTAAACGTCGACGGGACGGCGGTGGTCAGCCGGCTGTTCGTCGCCCCGTCCGCCCGTGGCCGCGGGATCGGCGCGCTGCTGATGGCGCGGGCGGCCGAGGAGGCCCGGGCCCGCGCTCTGCACCCGGTGCTCGACGTGGTGGCGTCCGACACCGCCGCGGCCGCGCTCTACGAGCGCCTCGGCTGGCGGCTGCTGGCCACCGTCGAACAGCGCTGGAGCCCGGAGCAGCTGGTCGCCGTCCGCTGCTACGCCGCCCCGTAGCGCGCGGCGACGGCGGAGGCTCCGCCCGGCCGCGAGGAGGCCCGGGCGAGCCCCGGTCTCACCGGCCGTAGGCCGTGTCGATGTGGGCGAGCACCGCGGCGGCGCCGTCCTCCGTGGCGATCCGCCGGGCGAGTTCGGCCGCGCGGCTCCGGTGGACCGGCTCGGTCGTACAGGCCGTGATCGCGGTCCCGAGGGCTTCGGCGCTCAGCTCCTCGAACGGCAGCACCAGCGGGGCGACGCCCAGCCGGTGCAGCCGGTCCGCCCAGAAGGGCTGGTCGGCCATGACGGGGACCGGTACGGCCGGTACCCCGGCGCGCAGCCCCGCCCCGGTGGTACCCGCTCCGGCGTGGTGGACGACGGCGGCCGTGCGGGGGAAGAGCCAGTCGTGCGGTACGTCGCCGATGGCGAGGACGTCGTCGCCACCGCCGCCGAGGTCGGCCCAGCCCGCCTGGACCACCGCGCGCACCCCCGCCCGCTTCACCGCCGCGGCCACCAGGTCGCTGAGCCGTTCCCCGTGACCCGGGGCCATGCTGCCGAACCCGATGAACACCGGTGGCGGCCCGGCCTGGAGGAAGTCGACCAGCTCGGCCGGGGGCCGCCAGCCGTCCGGCCGGGCGGGCCACCAGTAGCCCGGGACCTCGACCCGGGTCGGCCAGTCCGCCGGGCGCGGCAGCACGGAGGGGCTGAAGCCGGCGAAGACCGGGCCGCGGTCGGCCTCCGACGGTGCCGGTGCCGCTTCGGGGAGCCCGAGGCGGGCCCGCAGCCGGGTGGCGGCGCCCGCGAAGAGCTGGTCCCGGCGGCGCACCACGTCGTGGCCCGCGGCCAGGTTGCCCTCCGGTCCCAGGCCGTCGGCGTCCGTCGCACCGGGCAGCGCGAACTCCCGGGTGGCGAACGCCGGTACGAGGTGGGTTTCGAGGACGGGCACGCCGAGCGCCTCCCCGGCCGTCTCGCTCAGCGGAGCCGGGGCGAAGGCGGTGAGCACCAGGTCGGTGCCGTCCGCCACGGCCCGCTCCACACCGTCGGCGAGCCCGTCCACGTACGCCCTCGTCAGCGCCCGGGCCTCCGCCCGCGACGCCGCCCGGGACCAGCCGCGGATCAGCTCCTCCGGGTCCCCCGGCAGCGGCCGGTACCCGAGGCCGCACCCGCCGACGAGTGCGGCGAAGGCCGGATGGGCCGCCACGGCGACCTCGTGTCCGGCGTCCAGCAGGCGTCGCCCCAGGCCGGTGAACGGTGCGACGTCGCCGCGCGACCCGGCGGTGATGATCAGAATCCGCATGCCGCGATTCTCCCCGACGGGCGGCGCCCGTTCACCCTTCCCGGGAGCCCACCAGCCGCTCCGGGCGGGCGGCGGTACCGGCACCTCTCGTCGGCTGCCCCGGCCCGCGGGTTTCCCGGGGAGCGGCGAGCCGGGAGAATGCGGGCATGGTGATCACGGCGCGCGCCCTCAACCGCTCGACCCTCGCCCGGCAGTTGCTGCTGGCGCGGGAGCCGATCGACGCCGCCGACGCGGTGCGGCGGGTGGTCGCCCTCCAGGCGCAGGAGCCCGCCTCGCCCTACCTGGCACTGTGGAACCGGATCAGCGGATTCGACCCGGCCGGACTCGACAGCGCCGTGGCCGGGCTGCGGGTGGTGCGGTCGACGCTGATGCGGATCACGCTGCACCTGGTCCACAGCGAGGACTACCGGGCCTTCCGCGAGGCCGTGGAGCCGACCCTGCGCGCCTCCAGGCTCGGCGACGCGCGCTTCACGGCGTCCGGGCTGACCGCCGCCGACGCCGACGCCCTGCTTCCCGAGCTGCTGGAATTCGCCGGCCGGCCGCGGACCGGCGCCGAGGCCCAGGCCTGGCTCGGCGAACGCCGCGGCACACCGGTCGAGCTCCCGGCGTGGCGGATGCTGCGGCAGTACGCGCCGCTGTGGCACGTGCCCGCCGGCGGGCCCTGGTCGTTCGCCCCCCGGCCGTCGTACGTCGCCGCCGCCACGCGGCCGGTGCTGACCGACCCGGACGCCGTCTTCGACAGCACGGGGCCGCTGATCCGCCGCTACCTGGAGGGCTTCGGCCCGGCCTCGGTGGCGGACATGGCGCAGTTCGCCATGATCCAACGGGCCCGCGCCAGAAAGGCCGTACAGGCACTCGGCGACGAACTCGATGAGCTGGAGGGCCCCGACGGCACGGTGCTGTTCGACCTTCCCGGCGCGCCCCGGCCGGACGAGGACACCCCGGCGCCGCCCAGGCTCCTGCCGATGTGGGACAGCACCCTGCTGGTCTACGCCGACCGCAGCCGGGTCCTCCCGGCCGCCTACCGCAAGCTGGTGATCCGGGTGAACGGGGACGTGCTGCCGACCCTGCTGGTCGACGGCCACGTCGCCGGCGTCTGGCGGAGCGTCGAGGCGGGGATCGAGGCCACCGCCTTCCACCCCCTCCCGGAGGAGGTCTGGGAGGCGCTGGCCGCGGAGGCCGGTGCGCTGTTCGCCTTCCTCGCCGACCGCGACCCGCGGGTCTACCGGCGCTACGACCACTGGTGGGCCAAGGGCCTGCCCGCCGCCGAGACGCGTCTGCTCACACCGGCCTGATGCCGTCTGATCCATCGGTCCACATCGAGCGCATGATCCGTCACTGAGGAGGCCGGAACCCTGCGCCCCCGCGACGCGCTAGCGGGGGCGGGGGCGGGGGCGGCGGGGATCCCGCACGGTTTCGACGTCGGCGGGGCGCGGAGGCGCACCGTACATCCGACAAGCCACGGCGATGACGCGCCCGATTGGCGCAGCTCGCCGAACCGGCGGGCCGGTACGTCGGGCGCAGTAGGGTCGACGCATGCTCCTGTGGATCAACGGCCCCTTCGGCGGGGGCAAGACGCAGACCGCGCACGAGATCCGGCGGCGGCTCGCGGGCAGCGTCATCTGCGACCCCGAGCACGTGGGTTTCGGCCTGCACCGGATGATGCCGCCCTCGCTGCGCGGGGACTTCCAGGACCTTCCCGCCTGGCGGCAGGGAGTGTTCGAGGTGCTGGACCGTGCTCTGACCGAGCACGACGGCGTGGTGATCGCGCCGATGACGGTCGTGGAACCGGCGTACCTCCGCGAGACCGTCGGTCGGCTGCGGGAGCGCGGCCACGACGTTCGGCACTTCGCGTTGCTGGCGGAGCGCGCGACGGTGCTGCGACGGCTGCGCGAGCGCGGCTTCGGGCACGTCGTGCAGTTCGTCGCCGGGAAGGACACCGCTCTGCGCCGGGAGAGCTTCGCCCTGTCGAAACTCGACGTGTGCCTGGAGCGCCTGCGCCAGGACGAGTTCGCCGAGCACCTGTGGACCGACCGCCTCACCGTCGCGCAGGTCGCCGAGCACATCGCCGCCGCCTCCGGACTGACGCTCGCCCCGAACACCGACAGCGCGCTCCGCGGGCGCCTTCGGCGGACGTGGACGGGTGTGAAGCACATCCGGTTCGACTGAGCCGCCGCTACCTCCTTACCCGGTCCCTCTGCACGGTGGCCGGACTGCCGCGGCGTCCGAAGCCCCCTGCGCTGCCGGCGACCTGACGCCGCACCCGCACCCGCACCTGTATCCGGCCCAGGCCGAGGCCCAGGCCCACGAAAAACGGCTTGCCTTCGAGCGGTGACCTCGATCAGGATCGCCCGCATGGACCTGTAACGGCTGCCACGTAGCGAGAACCACCCCGTCGCACGATCGATCTCGGAGCCTGATGGCTCGGCCCCGAGGCGATCAGTCGCGCCCGCGTGTGCATCCGTCAGATCCAGGAGCCGCAGCACCGCCTGCGAGAGCTCCTGCCGAGTCCTGAAAGCAATCACCTCCATGCATACCGACCGCAAGGCCCTGTGGGCCGTGCGCCAGTCCGCCCTGCCCACCATCGTGCGCCAGTGCCCGGACTGCTACAGCACGCGTCACCGCCCCTCGGGCAGGATCCGCGTCAACGCGAACGGCAAACTCCTCGACATCTGGCTCCTCCTGAGCTGCGCGGGGTGCGACCGGACGTCCAAGGTGCCCGTCCACGAGCGCGTCCACGTCTCGTCGCTGGAGCCCGCCCGCCGGGTCGCGTACGAGACCAACGACCCGTCTGTGGTGCGGGAGTTGACGATCAGTGCGGCACTCGCCGCGAAGACCGGATACCGCCTCGACTGGACCGGCACCTGGGGCCTGCAGACCCGCACGCCCCTCTACGCGCTCGACGACCCGACCCCGCTCAGGGTGCTGGTCACCTTCGAGCTGCCCGCGCCGATCCGCGTCGAGCGGCTCCTCGCGCTCGGGCTCGGGCTGAGCCGCGCGCGGATCCGGCGCATGCTCGGGGACGGGCGCATCCACCTGCCACCGGCCCTGGGCGCCAAGGCGCACCGGGACTTCGAACTCACGATCCACCGTCCCGGCTCCGTCGACGTGGCGAAGCCCGCGACGCTCCTCGGCACCCCCGCGCCGACCGGCCCGCGCACTGCTCCGCACCACCTCGGGTCGCTCGACACCGCGCGGCAGCTGTCGCGGTCGGCGGGAGCGTAGGAGAGAACCGGTGGGGCCTCCCTTCGAGTCGTCGGGAGGCCCCACCGCCACGGCACCCGACCGGGCGCCACCGTTGCCTCCCCGCAGCACCCCTGGGTCGCCCCGTCGTGTGCCCCCGCAGGTTCTCCCGGACCAGTGTCCCGGGACGACCGTGCCCGGAGGCGTCGGCAGTCGTTGTCGAAACCGTCGACCCATTTCCACACGAAGGCAGGCGGACACCGTGACCGACATCGACTGGGACCACCCCAAGGACCCCGCGCCGGGCACCTGGCAGCTGGACCACGTCAAGCAGTACGTGGGCTCGAACGGCGCCGAGGGGCAGCACTGGAAGGGCACCCAGACCCTCCTGCTGACCACCGTCGGCCGGGTCTCCGGGCAGGCCGTCCGCACTCCGCTCATCTACGGCGAGGACGGCGGCCGCTACCTCGTCGTCGCCTCCAAGGGCGGGGCCGACGACGCGCCCCTGTGGTACCGGAACCTGACGGCCGACCCCCGGGTCCGCGTCCAGGTCGGCCCGACGATCGTCCAGGGCACCGCGCGCACCGCCACCGCCGCGGAGCGGGCCGCCTTCTGGCCGGTCATGGTGGGCCACTGGCCCGCGTACGACGAGTACCAGGCCAAGACCGACCGCGAGATCCCGATCGTGGTCATCGACCCCGCCTGACCGGCGCGCGTGGAGCGCACCGCGGGCGGGCGGGTGGCCCCCGGTGCGCTCCACGCCCACCGCGGGCCGAACCGGGCTCGACGTCCGCACCGGCTCCGGGCCGGCGCCATCCTCACCCGGGTGGCCGCCGGTGGATCGGTACTGTGGCCGGACACCCCGTCGAGAGGCGCCCTCCCCATGGCCAAGAACGCCGCCGAACCACGTGCCGCGGCTCGCAAGCCCCTGCTGCAGCTGACCGGCGTCAGCCGCTCGTACGGCGAGCGGGAGGTGCTGCACCCCGTGAGCCTGTCGCTGGCCGCCGGAGAGTGCGTGGCACTGCTCGGCCACAACGGATCGGGCAAGTCGACCCTGCTCAGGGTCGCGGCCGGACGCGACGCCCCCAGCAAGGGCACCGTGGTCTTCGACGGCATCCCGATGGACGAGAACGACCCCCGGGTCCGGGCCCGGGTGGCGGTGGTCGGCGACACCGTCGCCTGCTACCCCGACCTGACCGTCCGCGAGCACCTGCTCCTGGTCGCGGTCGCGCACGGGGTCGCCGACGCGCCCGACTGGGTCTCCCAGGTACTGACCGACCGGATGCTCACGGCACGGGCCGACGCGCTGCCCTCGGCCCTCTCCTCCGGACAGATGCAGGCCCTGCTGCTGGCGTGCGCGCTGGTGCGCCCGCGCGACCTGCTGCTGCTGGACGAGCCCGAGCAGCGGCTCGACCCGGATGCCCGCCGCCACCTCGCCGACCTGCTCAGGGCGGAGCTGGCCGACGGCGTCGCGGTGCTCCTGGTCACCCACCACACCGACCTCGCCCTGGACGTGGCGGACCGGGTGGTGGTGCTGGAGGACGGCAAGATCCTGAAGCAGGGCGCGACCCGCAAGGTCCTGGCAGCGGATCTCGCGGCCCGCACCGCCGCCGGCTCGGCGGGTGCCCGGTGACCACGACCCATCCGGAGGCCGACCGCGACCTCGCCGTCGAGGCCTGGACGGACGACGACGACTGGACCGACGAGACGCTCGCCCTGCTCCGCGCCCTGCGGGCCCCCCACCGGCGCAACCGTGCCAAATCGGTCGGCTTCGCCGTCTACTGCGTGGTCCTCATCCTGATCATCTGGGGCGGCGTGCCCAGCCTCGGCCTGTTCCTCCAGGCCTCCATGGGCGCCGACTACACCGGCCACGGCGGTGATCTGCTCGCCGCCATGCCCGCCGGGATCACCGCGATCGGGCTGCTCACCTTCGTCCTGCTGGTCCGGGACGGCCTGTGGCGCGGCCCGGTGGTGCCGCCCCGGGCGGCGACCGACTGGCTGCTGATCCACCCCGTCCGGCCCCGCCCGGTGCTCCGCCCGTGGTTCTGGCTGTCCTGCGCCGTGGCCGCCTTCCCCGGCCTGGTGGCGGCGGTCGGCGGCATGGTCGCGCTCGGGCTGACCGTTCGCGTCGGCCTGCCGGCCGCGCTCGGCTGGTGCCTGCTCGGGGGGCTCTGCGTACCGCTGCTGGCCACCTGCGCCGCGCTGGTCGTGGAGCGCAGTGACCGCGCCGCCCGCTGGGTGCGCCGGCTCACTCCGTACCTGACCCGTGCTGATCATCGCGCTGGCCGGCCAGAGCGCGCTGGCCGTCGCCGGACACCCGGTGCACTGGCTGGAGCTGGTCGAGCTGTGGTCGGGGCCGTGGGGCTGGGCCGCGATCGCCGCCCTGGCGCCGACGCCGGCCGCCGTGGCGGGCGGCTGGGCGGCCGCCGCACTGCTGTTGCTGTCGACCGTCGCCGCCCTGGCGCTCGCCGACCGGGCCGCCGCGACGGTGCCACTGGCCCGGCTGCGGGAGCGGGCCAGGACGGCCGCCGGGGTGCTGGCCGCGCTCCGCACGGTCGAGCTGCGCAGCGCACGACTGGCCGTGAACAGCGCCAACGGCAGCGACCGGCAGCGCAGGCTCCGGCTGCCGGCGCCCCGGCGGCCGTGGCAGGTCGTGCCGTGGCGGGACACCCTCGCCCTGCTGCGCTCGCCCGCCCGGCTGGGTCGCGCGGTGGTGCTGGCGGTGCCCGCGCTGCTCTGCGCCGTCCTCGCGCACGGCGCCACCGGTGGGCTGTCCTGGCTGACCACCGCCGCCGCCCTGGTCTTCGGCTACCTGGCGGTGGCACAGCTGCTGGAGCCGGCCCGGATCGAGACGGACGACGTCCGGCGGGCCTCCTGGTCGCCGTATCCGTTCGCCGCCCTGATGCTGCGCCACGCGATCGTCCCGACCGTGGCCGGGCTCCTGCTGGGGCTGGCCTGCGCCGGGGCGCTGCTGGCCGCGGGTGGCGGCCCGGCCGCCTGGCTCGCCCCGGCCGCCGCGCCGGCACTGGTCGCCGCGGGGCTGGTGAACGCCTGCCGCGGGGTGCTGCGCAAGGACCTGATGCTGTCCCCGGCCCAGGGCGCGGGCGGCGGGACGGGCCCGCTGCTGTTCGCCGCCTGGTACGCGGCCGGGCCTGCCGTGGCGGTGGCGGTGCTGACGCCGATGTTCTCCACCGCCCTGCGCGGCGGTACGGCCGTCCCGGTCGGCAAGGCCGCCCTGATGGCGGTGGTGGTCGCCGTCCTGCTCCTGCGCTGGGCGCAGGCCAGGGCGACGAAGATGAGCAAGGCCCGCCCGGGGACGAGCGCTCCCTAGCCCCGGCCGTTCGTCGCGGGTCGTCGCTCCGGACACGTCGGCGCACCACCACCCGGGCCGCTCGCCCTCACGACCACCGAGCCGCCGCCCACCGAGCCCGCGCCCCACCCCTGCCCCCGGCCCAGCCCCGGTCAGGCAGGGGTGCTGTGGAACTGGCGGGCGAGGTAGTTGGACCAGGTCTGGTGGAAGGTGGTGGCCAGTCGGGAGTCGGGGGCGAAGAGGTCGAAGGCGTGATACGCGCCGGGGTAGAGGTGGAGCTCGACCGGGACGCCGTGGGCGCGCAGCCGGGTGGCGTAGTCGAGATCCTCGTCGCGGAAGCAGTCGAGGTCACCGACGGCGATGAACGTGGGCGGCAGGGCGCCGAGGTCGGCGGCGCGGGAGGGGGCCGCGTACGGGCAGACGTCGTCGGTGCCGGCGCGGTCGCCCAGGATCGCCTTCCAGGCCAGCAGATTGGTCGAGCGGTCCCAGATGCCGATGTCGGTGATCTCGTGACTCGACGCGGTCCGGTTGCGGTCGTCGAGCATGGGATACGTCAAGGACTGGAACAGGGGCGCCGCGCCGCCGCGGTCACGGACCAGGAGGGTGGTGGCCGCCGCGATGCCGCCGCCGCCGCTCTGGCCCGCGATGCCGATTCTGGCGCTGTCCAGACCCAGGGCGTCCGCCTCGCGGCCGAGCCACTGGTAGGCGGTGAAGCCGTCCTCGGCGGCGCCGGGGGCGGGTGTCTCCGGAGCGAGCCGGTAGTCGACCACGGCGACGGCACAGCCGAGGCTCGCGCCCAGCCGCTTGAGCCACGGGTCGTCCTGGGCGGCGAAGCCGAGCACCTGCCCGCCGCCGTGGAACCAGAGCAGCACCGGCAGCGGTCCCGGCGCGGCCGTCGGCCGCAGCAGGCGTACCGGCACGTCGGGGCCGTCCGCCCGGCTCACGAGATGCTCCTCGACGGTGACGGACCGGTCGCCGGGCAGGCTGTCGGCGGCCGACTCGGCCTGGACCCGGAACGCCGCGCGCGTCGCGGCGAGGTCCGTCAGGTCGAACGCGCCGTTGGGGGTCATGGGGACGCCATCGAGGGCCAGGCTCAGCTCCCGGTCCATCAGCTGACGGGAAACGGGCATGGTGGCGCGTACGTTCATGGTGGTGCCTACTTTCAAGGGGGGAGGGATCAGGGACGGAACGCGTCGATGACGACCACACCGGTGGGCCCGTACGTCTCCAGGGACTCCAGGACCCCGCTCGCCTCGTGGAGGCCGACGGTGCGCGAGACGATGCGGCCGGGGCTGAGGCGGCCGGCGGCGATCATGTTCAGCATCGTGCCGAAGCGCTGGCCCTGCATGCCGAAGGCGCTCAGGAACTCCAGCTCCTTGACCATCATGACGTCGATCGGCAGCGCGACCTCCCCCCTCTCCGCGGCCGTGGTGTGGCCGAGTTGGAGGTGGCGGCCGCGGGTGCGCAGGGACAGCACAGAGTTCCGGCAGGCGGCGGCGATGCCCACGGCGTCGACCGACACGTGTGCGCCACCACCGGTGAGGGTCCGCACCGCCTCGGCGGGGTCGTCCGCCGCCGCGTTGACGGTGTGGACCGCGCCGAGCGCTCGGGCGGCGTCCAGCTTCTCCTCGGTGATGTCGATCGCGATGACGTTGGCTCCGGTGGCCGCGGCGATCTCCACCGTCGACAGCCCCATGCCGCCCCCGGCCCCGTACACCGCGACCCACTCACCGCCGCGGACCCGCGCCTGGTCGACAACCCCGTGGAAGGCCGTCATGTAGCGGCAGGCCAGCGCGGCGACGTCCACGAAGCCGACGCCCTCCGGCACCGCGACCAGGTTGACGTCGGCGAAGCGGACCATGACGTACTCGGCGAAGGCGCCCCAGTAGGACACCCCGGGAACGAGCGAGTCCACGTGCTCGCAGACGTGCTGGTTGCCGCTGCGGCACATCTCGCACGAGCCCTCGCCGGGATTCATCGGGAAGATGACGCGGTCCCCCTCCCGCCACCCCCGCACCTCGCGGCCGACCTCCACGACGGTGCCCGCGAACTCGTGGCCGAGGACGAACGGGGCCTCGACCCGCGGGCCGCCCGTCCAGAACTCGCCGGCCCACAGGGCCCAGTCGGTCCGGCAGATGCCGTTCGCGCCGACGCGGAGGATCGCGCCGTCCGGCGGGCAGACGGGATCGGGCACGTCGCGGAGGACGAGCGGCTGGTGGAGTTCCTCGATGACTGCGGCACGCATGGCGCGGCCTCCTCGTGCGGTGGAGAGATGTGGCGGGGTGCGGAGAGGTGTGGCGGGGTGCGGAGAGGTGTGGCTGGGTGCGGAGAGGTGTGGCGGGGTGCGGCGGACAACGGAGCACGTTCGACGCCGTGTCCACCGGTTCAAGCGGTGGACCAGAAGCTAGCCGCTTGTCCGGAACCGTGTCAACCGCTTAAAGTGGTGGACATGGATGACAAGGACGGCCGCGACGGACGCCAGCGCGCCAAGGCCGACTTCCGCTTCGACGACGCGCGGCTGTGCTTCGCCTTCGCCGGCACCCTGGCCGACCGCGGCACGGACACGCCCTTCGAACGACTGGCCCGGCCAGAGGACTTGAGCCGCTGGGCGGTGCAGAGCGCCTGCGCGACGACGCCGCCGCCCTGCACCGAGGCCGACCTGGGCCGGGCCAGGCACCTGCGCGAGGCGATCCAGCGGACCGGCCGCGCCCTGGCGGACACCGTCCCGCCCGCCCCCGAGGACATCGCGCTCGTCAACCGCGCCGCCGCCGAACCGGCCTCGGTCCCCGAGCTCGCCCCCGACGGGAGCACCGTGCGCTGGCACGGCGACGCGGTCACCTCGGTGCTCTCGATGGTCGCCCGGGATCTGATCGACCTCTGCGCGTCCGACCACCGCACCCGGGTCCGCATCTGCGGGAACCCCGACTGCGGCGTCCCCTTCGTCGACGCCTCCCGCGCGGGCGCCCGTCGCTGGTGCTCGATGAAGACCTGCGGCGCCCTCGTCAAGAAGCGCGCTTACCGGGCGAGGCTGCACACACCCACCGACGGCGCCTGAACGGTGCTCGCCCCGGGACGCGGGCGCGCCGACGGCCCCGCGCGCACCGGGCGGGCCGTCGGCCGCCCGGGCCACCATCTGTCCGGCTCCGCTGCCGGACACGCCCGCTCCGCGGCACCGGATCCCCGTCCCGGTCACGCCCCCGGGGCGCCCCGGGGCCGTCGCGTGCCGTCCCGACCCGGTCCGGCGCCAGGCGACGCCGGACCGGACGCACGGGTGTGATCACCGTGCCGGACGTGCGGTCGGTCCGCCGGCTGCCCCGATCGCCCCGGCGTCCGGGGCAGCCGGTCCAAGCCCCTGCCCCGGCCTAGGAGGTGACGTCCAGCGGGCGCAGGAAACGGCGCTCGTACCGCTTGATGCAGCCGGTGCTCCGGGCCAGTTCGAACGCCGCCTGGCACTCCGGGTCGGTCATGCTGTCCGTGCGGTACCGCTCGTACGCGGCGAAGCCGGGAAAGGAGAAGAGGGCGTAGGCGATGTCGCTGTCTCCCTCGCTCGGCAGGAAGTAGCCGTGGTGCGTCCCGCCGAACCGGTTGACGAGCCCGACCCAGCGGCGGCCGTACTCCTCGAAGTCCGCCAGCTTGTCGGCGTCGATCTCGTACTTCAGATGAATGGTGATCATGCCCCCATGAAAGCGGCCGCGCCGACCCGAACGCAACGGGCGGCGAGGTCCTCGACCAGATCGAAGCGCCCCCACGAGCTGGAGGTGCCGGCCGACGCCCGGGGGCCCGGAATCGGCCGACGACTCGGTCCGTCCGATCGGGTGCGCTGGCAAGTGAACTACCGCTTCAGCAGCGCGGCGGGCATGCAGGACTGGTCGTACTGGCTGGACACCTTCAACATCGCCTACGACCCTGCCGCCGCCGACGTGTTCCTGTCGGCACCGCCCGTCCTCGTCGACGAGTGCGGGCCGCTGCGCTAGCGTCACCGCGTCGCTCCCCCGTCTGACCTGCGGCGCAGCCGGTGCGGCCGGGTGACGGCGGGCGGCGGGGGGCTCCGCCGTCGAGGCACCCCGGTGCAGTGTTGTCATGTCCCCCGCCTCCTTTGCGTCGGACGCTTCACGAAAGCCAAGGGAAGCTTATACATCGGCGTCTGCCATGCTGGATTCCTTATGGCGAGGCATCGCGCGGCGGCCGCGGTGCCGCTCGGAGTCGATGTGAGGGTGTGGCGATGCGGACGATCGGCCTGATCGGTGGGATGAGCTGGGAGTCGACGGCGGAGTACTACCGGTTGTTGAACGAGTTCACGCGGGAGCGCCTCGGCGGACTCCACTCGGCGCGGTGCGTGATCTATTCGGTGGACTTCGCGGAGATCGAGCGGTTGCAGGTGCAGGGCCGTTGGACGGAGGCCGGCGAGATCCTGGCCGCGGCCGCCCGGGCGCTTGAGGCGGCCGGCGCGGACATGGTGCTGATCTGCACCAACACCATGCACAAGGTCGCGGACCGGGTCGAGGCGGCGGTCTCCATCCCGCTGCTGCACCTGGCCGACGCCACCGCGACGGCCGTGCGGGCGTCGGGCCTGCGCCGGGTCGGTCTCCTGGGCACCGCGTTCACCATGGAGCAGGACTTCTACCGGGGCCGGCTCGAAGCCGGCGGACTCGATGTGCGCGTCCCGGACGCCGACGGGCGCGCGATCGTCCACCGCGTCATCTACCAGGAGCTCTGCCTGGGCCTCGTGCGGGAGGAGTCACGCGCCGCCTACCGGAAGGTCATCACGGACCTGGTGGCCGACGGTGCGGAGGGGATCATTCTCGGCTGTACCGAGATCGAGCTCCTCATCGGTTCCGAGGACAGCCCCGTCCCGGTCTTCCCCACCGCGCGACTCCACGCGGCGGCCGCCGTGCACGCGGCGCTGTCCGGCACCCGGCACGGGGGACCCACCGCATCCCGCTGACCACCGCCGAGACGGCGTGCGGAACTCGCGGGCGGGATTCCCCCCGCGCAAAGACGAGCGAACGAACGACGAGACACGGGACCTTCAACACCCCTTCGCTGAAAAGACGTTCGCCGCCGACGTGGCCCGGGCCCGGGCTGCGGCCGACACGTGCCGGGCGAAGGCGGGGGACGGGCTGGCGCACATCACCACCCGCAACACGGCACGGGACATGGGCGTCGTCCGGGCGGCGCCGGGGGAACCGAAGATCTCCTGCTTCGGGCACGCGTACGGCATCGGGCGCCCCGACCGCGGCGGGGGCGCGCGAGCACCTCGGCCACACGGCGGCCGAGGTGCTCGCGCAACTCGCGCAGCTTTCCGGGTCAGCACGATCCACGCGCCGAGTCGCACTCCCCGAGGCTCCCGGGACGGGGACGGGGACGATCAGATGCTGGTGAGGCTGACGCTCTCGAAGCTGGGCTGCGGGATGTTCGTCGCCGGCTGCGGGATGGACGGCACGATCGAGACGGTGAGCGGACCGTCCGGCATCAGCCCCTGGTCCTTGAGGCGTTGGACCTGCTCGGTGACGTCGTAGCTGGCGTCGTGCCCGCCGGCGCCGGCCATGCCGAAGAAGGAGATCCAGCCGACGAAGTAGGGGCCCTCCGGGTCGAGGTCGCCGCCGGGGCCGTTCAGGAAGACGTGGAACGGCGTCCCGGGCGGGATCTCGGTGTACACGTCGTGCACGGTGAGGATGAGGTTGGTCTGCGGCTCGTCGCGGGCGGCGAGCGAGCGCATGGCACCCTCGACGCCGCTGGGTTCCAGGGACACCGTGGTCGCCGCCCGGACATCGAGCGGCTGCCGGGGGTTGGCGACGGAGACCGCCAGGACCCGCTCGCCCGCCCGTGGGGCCTGGACCGGCGGCAGGATCACCGGCCGGGTGCCCGACCCGTCGGTCAACGACTCGTACGCGTAGTCGCGCGCGTCGTCCATGACCACCTTGCTGGTGGGCCGTTCCTCCTGTCCGTTCCCGTCGAAGAAGATGAACTCGTGGTCCAGCCAGGACGTGTGGTCCGGGTTCTGGTTGCCCTTGTCCAGCCAGCCCGACCAGAGCCGGTCGAGGTTGGCGTGGTGCAGCCAGAAGATCGGATCGCGGGCGGAGCCCTCCACCCGGCCCATCCAGCCGCCCACACCACCGTGGACCTGGTTGTGCGGGACGTTCTCCAGCTCGCCGAGGCCGGACTGGAACTGGGGCATGACGGTGTAGCTGACCTCGCTGCCGAAGGTCGGCTGGACCGCTGACAGCCTCTTCGTGGCAGCGAAGATCGTCGCGCTCATCGCCCTGAAGGGGTTGAGGTCCACGTAGGGGAGGACCTGATGGGCGGCGTTCTTGTCCTTGGCTCGATGCGGGGCGGCCCAGAACTCCGCCTTGGTCGTCGGTTCCAGGTCGTCCCGGAGGCAGAGCGGGTTGTCGACGGTCAGGGTGGTGCCGCCCGGGCGGTCCGGCATCTTCGGGCTGCGGAAGGCCGCCGGGAGCGCGCGCGTCGTGAAGGTCGGGGGCGGGCCGGCGGAGGGTGGGTCCAGCGCGTAGTCCCAGTACGGCAGGGCCCAGGTGGTGGACGGGTCGGGCGTGATGTGCTCCTCGGCGGCGATCTCCTTGATGGCCGCCCGGATGATCCGCTCGAAGTACCAGAGGTAGCCCCGGTGCCACGGCAGGAAGAACCAGCCTCCGTGCGGACACTGGCTGAAGGCCTCGTGCGTCTGCGTGACGGTGGGCGGGATGCCGTGGATGCACCCCTGGAAGACCCAGCTCGTCGGGTCGGTGGCGGGTCGCTGCTGCATCCTTCCGACGGCGCGGGCGTACCAGTAAAGCACCGGATCCCACTCGGCCATCTTGCTGGCGTCTCTTCGTATGAACGTTCCGTTCGACATGTCACTCCTAGGGTGGGCCGGGCGCCCTGGCCGGGCGGCCCGGATTCCCGGGGCGGCGGCCGCCGCCCCGTGGTGCTTCGTCCACAAGCCTTCGAGGAGGTGAACCGGGCCCGCTGTCCGGACGAGTAGCGGTGGGCGACACGGGGCGCCCGCAGGACCCTGGAACGAGCTGCTCGATCCGCCTCACCCGTCCCGGAGGGACGCCATGAACGTCAGCGATCCGACCGGCACGTACACCTACCGGAGCTTCCTCGAACGGCCCGATCCCGTCGACGACTTCAATGTCCTGCGGTTCGCCCAGGCGACGCTGCGGCTCACGGCCGAACCGGACGGCGCCCTCCACGGTGAACTGATCCTCTCGGATCCGGGGGAGGAACCGGCTTTGATCATGGATATGGTCGGCCGGGCGGAGGAATCGCCCCGCCTCCCGTTCACCTTGAGCGGCCGGGGCCGACCGCCCGTCGCGGACCTCCACTACGAGTACGACGGCGGCGTCGTCCTGCGCCACTGGGAGACCGGGATCGACCAGCGGATGGTCCTGGCCGGGGCGGTGCTGCGCGCGGAGCCGCACTCGGGTGGCCCCGCCGGGCAGACCGCGAGCTTCCTGGCGGTGCGCCGCGGCGGTGCGTGACCCGGTCACCGGACGGCCCGCCGTCAACTCATGCCGAGCAGCATGTAGGCCATGCCGATCGACATCACCGTGCGCCGCGCGGCGACCAGGTCGGGTGAGGTCAGGGCGGCCGGTCCGTGGACACGGGCCGGCCGCCCTGCCGGTCGTTCCCCCCGCGGGCGGCCCCCGGCGGCCGGGCGCGGCAGGAGCGTGCCCGCGCCGCGGGCCGCGTGGACCAGGAAGTAGGCGACCAGCGCCAGCAGGGCCCACTCCGGCACCGCGGCATGGCCGCCCCCGTGGCCGCCACCGGTGTGGCCGGCGCCCGCGTGGTGCTGCGCCGGTGCCATCAGCAGCACCAGGGCGGCCATCACCGCCGCGCTGAGGATGTGGTGCGGATAGTGACGCAGGGCGCCGATCGGGGCCGAGCGGTGGTGACGGCCCATCCGCCCCGCCAGCAGGAGCGCCGGCCAGGCCGCGGCCGCGGCGAGCAGGGCGGCCCACAGGACTCGCGGCAACGGGTCCGCCGCCGGTGCCACCATGGCGACCATGGCGAGGGCCGTCACGAACTCGATCGGCTCCAGCCGGCGGTCCGGGCAGCCGCGCCCCGCGGCGGCGAGGGCGCAGTGGACCGCACACCAGCCGGTCAGAGCGATCAGCAGGGCGGTGGCGATCACGGGCTCTTGCACGGGAGACCCCCGTTCCATGGCCGTACCCCTCATCTCCACGGTAGGCCGCGGTGCGGCGGGGCGCACGGGGAAACCTGACCGCCCGGCCGGCGGTCGCCGCCGACCCCCTCGACCGTGGGAACAGGGAGTGACCGGGGCTGCGACGCGGTTGAACTGACGGAGCGTCATCGACTACGGAGCGTTGCCCGGCCACCGGTTCCCGGCCCTGGCGCGCGGGCACACTCGCAGTCGAGCGGCGACACCACGGACGGCCACGACCGAGTAGGTGAGGATGCCCGCACCCAGCCGGGCGAGACGCGCACCAGTGCACGCCCACCGGTCGGTAGCGCGAGCAGGCGAGGGCACCGGCGACGGCGTCGTCCGGGCGCGGTGGCGGGCCGACCCGACCCCCGGCGACTGGGACTGGGCCGTCCTGAAGACCCTGCACCGTGGACAGGTCGTCACCCGGCACGGTGACCGGGATAGCCGACTGCGGCGTCACGTTCGTGGACATCGGTGGCTTCACCGCGATGATCAACATTCCCGAACCGTCGTGCCGCCCCACCGACCGGGATCGTGCCGATCGGTGCCTTCGTCCGCGTCGAGGACCGCCAAGACGGCATCGAGGGGCTGGTACACACGACAACCAGCTCGCAGAGCCGCCGACAGCCCGGCCCGAGGACGTCGTCGAGGTTGGGCGACCTCCTCACTGTGACGATCATCGACGAGGATCTGAAGCGGCACCGCATCGCGCTCTTCGTGCTCGACCGGCGCCCGCGAGGGATCGCCGGAGGGCCCGTGACGGGAGCAGCCCCCGTCGCGGGGTGCGTCGGGTCAGCTGGGCGGGCCCGAGAAGACGACGCCCTTGCGCAGCAGGCCGGTCCCGTAGTCGAACTCGACGGTGAACGGGTCGGCCGCGCCTTTCGGCAGGGCGTAGGCGGACAGGCCCACGGCCTCCTGGCCGGACGCGAGAGAACCGCTGAGGAGCTTCAGCCGTCCGCTGCCGTCCGTCAGCGAGAAGACGAGATTGCCCTTGGCGTTCTTCACGATGGGCGTCCCCGATCCGTAGAGCGAGAGGTCCGTGGCCCCGGTGTTGACGACCGTGATCCTCACCTGGACGATCCTGGCGTCCTTGGGGGGATCGAAGACCGCCGAACTCGGGACGTACGGCTCCGTCCTGGCCATCGTGACCTTCAACCCGTCGCCCTAGGTGCAGGACTGGCCGAACGACAGGTGGCGGGCCTTCTCCTTCGCGGCGGCCTTTTCCCGTTCGGCCTCGATCCGCCTCCGCTCGGTCTCGATCCGGTCCTTCTCCTTCGCCGCCCGCTCCTCGGCGGCCCTGGTCAGCGCGTCCGCACGAGCGCGCGCGGCCGTCTCCTCCGCCCGCTGCTCCCGGTGGACGGCCCGCACCTCGGCCACCACGAACCTACCGGTGTCCGGCGACACGCCCGACGCCGCCCGGCGTATCGCGCACGACGCGGCCGCCCCCTCGGAGCCAGTCGATACCCGCACAGCAAGTCCGTGCACGAAGTTGGCCGAGAATACACTCCCCCTTCATTGTCGTGCACGGGACAATTGGGCCGGATCCCGCACAGAAAGGACCTACCGATGAAGCTGTCCGTCCGCCGCTCCCTCCGCGCCACGGCCGCGGCCCTGGCCGCGCTGCTCGCGCTGGCCACACCCGCCCTCGCGGCCCCCACCACGACCGCCGCTCCGGCCGCCCCCGCGGCCTCGGCCGCCGACCAGCGCCAGGCCATCTACGCCATCGCGCACCGGGTCGACACCCTGGACGGCGTGGACGCCGCGCTCAACCACGGCGCCAACGCGATCGAGATCGACGTCTGCGCGTGGTGGAACCCGAACGAATGGCGTGCCTACCACGACTGTTCCTCGGCCGGTGAGAACCGACTGGGCCCCAGCTTCGACAGCATGATCGACCGCATCCTCTCCAACGCCAACGCGGGACGTAGGCTCGCCCTGGTCTGGTTGGACATCAAGGACCCGAACTACTGCGGGGAGCAGCCGAACCGTACGTGCAGCGTCGCCGGGCTGCGTGACAAGGCGCAGCGGCTGACGGCCGCCGGGATCCAGGTGCTCTACGGCTTCTTCGAGTACCACGGCGGCAGCACCCCGGACGTCGGCGGCCGGGGCTGGCAGAGCCTGGCGGGCAGGCTCGGCCCGCTGGAGGGCATCACCTCGACCGGGACCCGCGACCAGGTCCAGGGCGCCTTCAACCGGTCCGGCAACGGGTTCCCGGCCGGGCACCGGG
Source organism: Kitasatospora sp. NPDC059973 (assembly GCF_042737525.1). NCBI lineage: Bacteria > Bacillati > Actinomycetota > Actinomycetes > Kitasatosporales > Streptomycetaceae > Kitasatospora > Kitasatospora sp. NPDC059973. Next base: position 41,936 of record NZ_JBHWUI010000017.1, read on the forward strand.
CGATGGACTACGGCGACTCCGACATCACCAAGGGGTTCGGCAACTGCACGGAACCCACCTACAACACCTGCGCGGAGCTGAAGAAGGGCGCCGGTGACCGGGCCGCCGGGCGGCTCGCGGCCACGCTGTCCTGGACGACCACGTACAACGACCCGTGGTACGTCGACAAGCTCCTCGGCGACGCCCGCGTGGACGGCATCATCGCCGGCTACGGCGCCTTCACCGGGGTGCGCGAGTACGACAACGGCTGGCAGTGCGCCAACGCCGTCAACCTGGTTCGTGACTGGGTGAACCGCCACAGCGGCACCCACCGGATGGCCAACTCCGGCGACCGCCTCTTCCGGTAGCGGGACCGTCGCGGCCGGGAGCCCCGGTCCCGCGACCGGCGCCGCCCGTGGACCAGTCCGACAGCCGTCGGGCGGGACTACGGGCGGCGTCCCCATGCGGAGATCATCGGAGCGGTGGCGAGGTCGAGCCGCCCGGTGGCGACGTTCGCCAGGTGCCGGTCGATCTCCTCGTCGGTGGCGAGCCCGTGCTCGACCAGACGGTGGCGGATCTGCCGCACCGTCGCGTCCTCCAGTACGGCGCACGCCGGTGAGGTGATCGGGAAGTACGCGTCGGCCCGCACGTCCTCCAGGCCGGCTTCGCGCAGCACCCTGGGCAGGGTCCGCCCGTAGGCGAGGTCCGCGCCGCGCGCCGCCATCAGGGTGCGGAATCCCGCGCGCAAGCGGTTGGCGAGCCGCTGTTCGGGGCCGGACTCGTCCGGGCAGAGCAGCGGCTGCAACGCGGGGTCGGCGTCCTCCAGGAGCAGCCGGCCACCGGGGCGCAGCGCGCCGACCATCCTGCGCAGGGCCTCGGCGCGGTCGGCGACGTGCACCAGGACCAGCCGGGCGTGCACCAGGTCGAAGCCGCCGGGCGGCGGTGGATCGGCCGCCACGTCGTGGACCAGCACCTCGATCGCGCCGCCGGCGATGCCCCTGGTCCAGCCGACGTCGAGGTCGGTGGCGACCACCGCCCCGGTCGGGCCGACGCGTTCGGCCAGCCCGAGGGGGACGGAGGGTCCGCCGGCGCCGACCTCCCAGCACCGCATGCCGGCGCCGATGCCGATCCGGTCGACGTGCCGGAACGTCACCTGGTCGAACAGCTCGGCGAGGGCGCCGAAGCGAACGCCCGCCTCGGCCTGCTTGTTGTCCAGCAGGTAGCCGTGGTCGGTGCCGTGCTCACTCATGGGGCGATTGTGGCACCTGCACCTGCACCGGCACTGCGCACCGGCCTCCGGCCGGGAGGCCGGTGGGTTCGCCGGTGGAGCGCGCCGCGATCGGTCCGGCCGCTCCGGCGGCCCGGTCCGTCCCGCGCCGCCGGAGCGGCGTCGCCAGGTGGCGGGCCAGCGCGAGGACGGCGAGGAGCGCCACCAGGGCGCAGACGGCCGGCCAGCCTGCGAGGCCGTAGACGCGGACACCGAGCCAGGAGCCGGCGCTGCCGCCGAGGTAACCGCAGGTCATGTAGGCGGTGTTGAGCCTGGAGCGGGCGTCGGGGCGCAGCTCGTAGACCCGGGTCTTGTTGGCGATCATGCCGGACTGCATCGCGACGTCGAGCAGGAGCGTGCCGAAGACGAGGACCGCCAGCCCGGGTGTGCCGCCCCAGCCGCCCGCCGCGAGGACGGCCGCCGCGCCGAGGGTGCCGAGCAGGGCGGCCAGGTTCACCGGGTCGGAGCCCCGCCGGTCGACGTGGCGACCCGCGAGCGGGGTGCAGACCATGGTCGCCGCGCCGACCAGCGCGAGCATCCCGACCGCCTGGGCGCCCAGCCCGTAGGCCGGTTCGGCGAGCAGCAGCGGCAGGCAGGTCCAGACGGCCGAGAAGCCGGCGAAGACCGTCGCCTGGTAGAAGCAGGAGCGGCGCAGCTCCGGTTCGGCGCGCAGCAGCCGCAGCGGTTCGGCGAGCAGCGCGGGGTACGGCTGCCGGGTGGGCGGCGCGGTGGCGGCGGTCCCGTCCGGCAGGGCGCGCGCCAGCACCGCCGCGAGTGCCAGCACCAGCGCGCCGGCCACCAGGTACGGGGCCCGCCACCCGAGCCACTCGCCGAGCGCGCCGCCGAAGGTACGGGCCAGCAGCATGCCGCCGATGGAGCCGCTCAGCAGGGTGCCGAGCACCGCGCCGCGCCGGTCGGCGGGCACCATCCCGGCCGCCATCGGGGAGATGATCTGCGCGGCGACCGTGGTGGCGCCGACGAAGGCTCCGGCGGCCACCAGGGCCGGCAGGGTGGGGGCGCAGGCTGCCGCCAGCAGCCCGACACCGCTGAGGGTGAGCAGGGTGACGAGCAGCGGCCGGTTGGGGAGCCGGTCGCCGAGCGGCACCAACAGGAAGATCCCGACCGTGTAACCGATCTGGACCGCGGTCACCACGAGCGTCGCGGAATCGACCGATGTGCCGAGCCCGGCGGCGATCAGTGGGGTGATCGCCTGCGGGAAGTAGAGGTTGCCCACGCCGAAGGCACTGGTCAGCGAGAGGAGCAGGAGAAGGCGGCGGCTCATCCCGCCTCACCGCCGAGGGCGACGGTGGCCGGATTCGCTTCAGGTGTCATGCGGGGCAGTCCACGGCACCCGGGTAGCCGCCGCCAAGGGATGTAGCGTGGGGCTTCATGGTCGTCAGCTTCGAACTGGGCGTCGAGGATCTCGCGGACACCCGCTTCGCCCTCTCGCCCCTGCACGAGGCCGTGGTGAGTCTGCGGGTGCTCCGCGAGCCCGGCCTCTCCGCGCTCCACCTGCCGTGGCGGCGGTCGGTCCTCCCCCGTCTGGCCGGGCCGGACACCGAGTTGCTGCTCTCCGTGGTCTCCGCACTGCGCACCCTGCCCGACTTCCTGACCCCGCGCCCGGAGGGCTTCGCCCCGCCCTTCGAGGAGGAGCTGGCCGTCGTCCGCCGGACCGCTCCGGAGGTCGTCCGGGCCGACCTGCTGGCCACCCACGCGCCGGACCGGCTCCCCGCACCCCTCCTGGGGGCCCGCTCGGACCCGGCGCGGCTTCGGGACGCGCTCTGCGACGCCCTGGAGCGGTACTGGGAGTTGGCCGTACGGCCGAGCTGGCCCCGGATGCGGCTCCTCCTGGAGGCCGACATGACCTACCGGGCACGCCGGCTGGCCGTCGGAGGCGCCCGTCTGCTCTTCGCCGACATGCATCCCTTCCTGCGTTGGGAGAACGGGGTGCTGCGCATAGCCGACATGATCAGCCGCCACCACGTCGCCGTCTCGGGACGCGGTCTGCTGCTGGTGCCGTCCGTCTTCGCCCACAAGCCGGCGCCCCCGCTCAGCCCGGACGGCGCGCCGGCCCTCTCCTACCCGTGCCGCGGTGTGGCGACCCTCTGGTCCCGGGAGCCCGCGCCCGATGCTCCGGCGCTGGCGGCGCTGGTGGGCCCGCCCAAGGCACGGCTGCTCGCCCTCCTCGACGAGCCCCTGGCGGGAGTCGAACTCGCCCGCCGCCTGCACGTCTCCCCCAGCGCCGTCTCCCAGCACCTGCGCGTCCTGCACGCGACCGGCCTGGTGGCCCGTGCCCGAGACGGCCGCCAAGTCCTCTACCGCCGCAGCCACCTCGGGGACCAACTGCTCGGCTCCCCCGATCCGCCCGGGCCGTAGCACCGACCGCCCGGCCCCGGGGGTGACGGGAGGTCGACTCCGCGCTGTCGGGCCATCAGCCGCACAGGGCGGCCGTCTGCGCCTCCATCAGTCCCGTACTCCGCGGGACGGGCGGCGCGCCCTTGAGGTCGGCCCCGAGGTCGTAGAGGTTGACGGCCAGGACGAGCTGCCGTTCACCGTCGACGGTGGTGAGGGACACGCTCGTGTAGCCGGGGCCGCCGCCGTCCGTCGCCCAGGTACCGACCTGCCTGGTGTCCGGCTCGGTGCCGCACTCCACGTCCCGGCGCTGCACGCCGAGTCCGTAGGCCGGTTTGTCGGGGAAGTCGACCGTGGTCAGGAGTTCGCGCTGCTGGGCGGGGCGCAGCAACCTGCCGGCGAACAGGGCCCGGTGGAACCGGGACAGGTCGTCGACGGTGGAGATCATGGCGCCGGCGGTCCAGTCGTACGACGGGCTGAACCGGGTGACATCGTGCCCCGCGAGGTCGTAGCCGTGCAGATGGGGGCCGTGGATGTCGGGGTCGGTCACCGGGAAGGAGGTGTCCTTGAGGCCGAGCGGCGCGATGATCCGGCGCTGGATCTCGGAGGGCGCGCTGCGATGGGTGACCGCCTCGATGACCAGCCCGGCGAGCAGGTAGTTGGTGTTGGAGTACGCCCAGTCGGTGCCAGGGGCGAAGAGCGGCGCGTGCCGGACGGCCAGCGCGACCACCTCCCGCGGGGTGTAGACGTAGTCCCGGTCGTGGTGTTCCAGGTAGGGGGCGAAGAACGCCGGCTCGGTCGTGGGGTCGTAGATGCCCGAGGTGTGGTTGAGCAGTTGGCGGACGGTCACGGCCGCGCCGTCGTTGCCGTTCCCCCGGACCGTGCCCGGCAGCCACCGCTCCACGCTGTCGTCCAGGGAGAGCCGCCCGTCGCCCTCCAGTTGCAGCAGCACCGTCGACACGAACGACTTGGTGTTGCTGGCGATCCGGAAGCGCTGGTCGGGCCGGGCCCGCTCGCCGCTCGCGGTGTCGGCGAGCCCGGCCGCCGCGCGGGACTCCCGCTCGCCGTTCCGGGTGTACGCCACGACACCCGGGAACCCGTCCGCGACCGTCTGTTCCAGGGCCGCCTTGAGGCCGGCCGGTGGGGCCGCCGGGCGGTCCGCCGCGGCCGCGGCCCCCGGGAGGATGCCCGCTGCCGCCACCACGCACATCCCCACCCACACGGCCGCGGCCCCCGTACGTACCTTCATTGGTTGCTCCTGTCCTCGTTGCCCGTGTTCGTCCTGACTCATCGTGCCGGGCCGCGCACCGGCTGCCCATCCCGCTGACGCCCGTGTTGGTACGGGGGTTGTCCCCACCCCGCACCCTCCGGTTCGCTCCATAGCCCGTTCGAGGGGATCCGGAGCAGGTCGGGGTAGGCACCGCGCGGAACGGGGAAGGCAGCCGCCGTGTCCACCGGGACACGGGCGCACCGCTCGTGCGTCCGCCCACCACCCCACCAGGCATCGGGAACGTGATGACGAACATCGACCGCAGGCACGCCCTGCGCGTGGCATCCGCGGCAGCAGTCGGCATGGGTGCGACCCTCGGCGCGACCGGGACCGCCCGGGCGAGCCGGCGGGCCTCGACCCTGAACCTGAAGGGCAGGCGAGCGGCGGCCGACATCCCGGGCGTCCTCACCGCCGGCGCACCGTACTTCGTCCACTACGAACTCCGCGACACCGACGACAATCCGGTCGGCACCGAGAGCGCGCACAGCCTGCCCATCATCGTCGGGCCGACCGGGTCCCTCGTCCTGGCCACCGTGGCGCTGCGCCTCACCGACGGGATGCTCACCGCCGCCGGTGCCTTCGAGCGGCCGCTTCCGGCGGTGACCGAGGTGGCGCTGGGCTACCAGCCGTGGTCCCACACCTTCGCGATCACCGGCGGGACGGGCGACTACACCGGCGCCTCCGGCGAGCTCCGGATCGACCACCTCAGCCGCGACGACTCCGCCCTCACCGTCACCCTGACCTGAACCCGAACCCGGTCCGGCCCGAGGGACCCACGGCCCCCCGGAGTCGCCAACCGGCCTTCCTAGCAAGGGTTTTGGACTTGCCGGTCCATTGTGAGCCGCCTAACGTGCTGACCGTTCCCTCACGAAGAAGCCCTGCGGAGAGGCGGCACCCTGCACGCGATCCGGATCGAGAAGCACGGCGGCCCCGAGGTCATGCACTGGACCGAGCTGCCCGACCCCACCCCCGCCCCCGGCGAGGCACTGGTACGCCTGGGGGTCGCCAGGGTCAACTACATGGACATCGGTGCGGCCCGGGTGATCGACGACCAGCAGCCGGAGCTCGGCTCCCTCACCTCGTGGGCCGCCTGGCAGCGGTGGCGCGACAAGGTCGTCGCCCGCTACCGCGCCCAGGGCACCGACTGTCCGCTGCACACCGCCCTCGCCCAGCTGGGCCCGGCCACCGACGCCACGCGGACCGTGGCCGGCGGCCTGCTCGACCGGTGGCAGCAACAGCTGGCCGCGGGCATCCGCCACCTGCGGGACGCCGGCGAGACCGACCCCGACCTGGACCCCGACCGCGAGGCGCCGCCCTGCTGGCCGGCATCCAGGGCGGCGTGCTGCTCCTCCTCACCACGGGCGCGACCACCCACCTGGAGGCCGCTCTGGACGTGGGCATCGCGCGCCTGCGCGGCCGGACCGCCGCGGCCGTCGAGAACGGCACCGGCCGCGCGGCCCGCTCGGCCGTGGCCGAGTGAACCCGCCCGGCGGTGGCCGGTCCCCCCGCGATCGCATCGCGCGGGGACCGGCCACCGTGCCGCGGTCAGGACACCGAGGACACCGAGGACCCGGACGGCCCGGACGGCCCGGACAGCCGGTACGCGGCGACCCCTAGTAGAGCGTGACGGAGCTCGCCTTGTCGTTGACCCCCCACGGGACGTTCACCGGTGCGCCGTAGGGCCCGGAGCCGATCAGGTACCCGGTGTAGCCGGAGCCGTCGAACAGGCTCAGGGTGCCGCCGCTCCTGTTCCAGAAGGCGCTCGTCCTGTCGTTCATCCCGAAGTTGGCGAGCTTGAAGGACCCGGCGCTGGGCACCACCCAGAGCTGGCCGCCGCCGTTGGTGTCCGAGAACAGGCACGCCTGGCCGTGCAGACAGTTGTCCCACACCGTCGCCAGGGAGTCGGCGCCGACGGCGATCGGCTGGATCACGGCGGGAGCGGCGCCGGTCTCGCCGGCGGGGGCCTGGGCCGCGGCGGTGCCGGCCGCGGAGGCGATCATCAGGACGGCACCGGCCGTGGCCAGGGCGAAGTGCTTCACCATGTGTGCTTCCTCTTCCTCGTGAATCGTGCGGTTTGCCGTGCTCTCCGTGCGCGGTACTCGGACGACCGGCGGTGCTGGGGACACCCGGCGGTGCTCGGACGCCCGGCGGTACTGGGAACCGCCGGCGCCCCCTGCCGAACGGGCTCACGCCCCGGGGACCTCGTGCTGCCGGTGCCGGCCGTCCCGCGCTGCGTGGACCGGAGCAGTTCCCGGGTGCGGCGCCGTTCGCGACCGATCGCCGGAGCCGGCGGATGCCGCGACGTGTGCCGGCCGTGCTCCTCGGCAGGAACGGCTGCGCCACGGGACCCACCACCCCGTCCGAAGAACCGGTGGTGCCCCCACCCTGCGACCCGATGTGATTGTCCATCTACAGGAACGCGGCAACCGGCAGCTGGGCGGCGGACAACCCGGATTGGCCGCGGACAGGGCAGCGGTACCGGTGGGCGGTGCCGCACGTACGCGGGGAGGACGCCGGCGGCGGGCCCGACGGGTGACGCCCGCGCGGGTCGGGGGCCGATAGGGCGGGGCACCGGGGCTCCCGTGCCGATACTGCGGGGATGAGACCCTCCCGCCGGACCTCCCTGCTGTGCCTCGCCGCAGCCACCGCGCTCGTCGCCCTCAGCGCCCCGGTCACGACCGCCAGTGGTGCGGCCGGAACCGCCGGCCACCACCGACCGTGCGTCAGCTCCGCCGCCCCCACCGAGGGCGCCGCGCTCGACGTGCTGCGGATCGCCGAGCAGGCCAAGACGGAGATGGACCTCAAGTCCGTGATCCTGCGGGTCACCGTCGACGGCCGCGAACTCCTCACCTCCGCCCTCGGCGAGTCGATGACCGGGGTCCCCGCCGAGCCCGCGATGCACTTCCGCAACGGCAACATCGCGATCAGCTACCTGGGCACCGCACTCCTGCGGCTGGTCGACGACGGCAAGGTCCGCCTCGACGACCCGATCGGCCGCTGGCTGCCCGACCTCCCGCACGACTACGGCGACCGGATGACCCTGCGGATGCTCGGCGCCTCCACCACCGGCCTCGTCGACTACGTCACCAGCCCCGGCTTCGGCGAGACGGTCTACGCGGACCCGTTCCGCCAGTGGACCCCCGAGGAACTGGTGGGCATCTCCACCGGCCAGGACCTCTGGTACGAGCCGGGGACCAACTGGAGCTACTCGCACGCCAACTTCGTCCTACTCGGCGCCGCGCTGGAGAAGATCACCGGCACCCGGCTGGACGTCCTGCTGCAGCAGCTGGTCACCGGCCCGCTCGGACTGCACGAGACCAGCAACAGCTTCACGCCCGACATCCCGACACCCGTCCTGCACGCCTTCACCTCCGATCGCGGCACCTACGAGGAGTCCACCTTCTGGAACCCCTCGTGGACCACCGCGCCCGGCGCGGTGGAGACCACCGACATCTGCGACCTGGCCCGCTCGGCCGTCGGCCTCGGCTCGGGCGAACTGCTCTCCCCGTCCTCCTACCGGGAGTTCCTCAACCCGGGGACGGTGGGCCTGGGCACGCCGACCGAGAAGTGCCCCGCCACGGTCTGCATCCCGCAGACCCCGGCCACCCACTACGGGATGGGCGTGCTCGTGCTGAACGAATGGATCTCCCAGCACCCGCTGTTCTTCGGCTACTCGGCCTCGCAGAACTACCTCCCGTGCGAGCACCTGGCCATCGCCGTCTCCACCACCGACGGCCCCACCGCCCCTGGCGGCCACAGCGCCCACACCATCGCCCAGCGCGTCGCCGCCGCACTCGCCCCCGACCACCCCATCCCCGACTTCGGCTGAGGACGTGTCGGGCCCGATCGACCGGCGCGCGCCGGCCCGGGTGGGCGACCGTCCGCGGTCCGGGGTTCGACGGGTGACCGGATGACCGCGGGTAGGGCGAAGGGCCTGTCCCTCCGGAGAGAGGGGCAGGCCCTTCGCCCTACCAGGTGGAACGCCCACGGCAGCGTGCGGGTACGTCAGTTGTCCTGCGTCGCGTCGGAGCCGACCTGCGTGCCGGCGCTCTCGGCGGCATCCGCCTTCGGCTGCGTCTCCTGGGCCGGGCCGTCGTTCGCCGTGGCGGCGGCCCTGCCGGGCGGGCCGGCGTGGTCGGGGCCGTGGGCGGCACCTGCGGGGCCGGGTAGCGCGGGCGGTCGCGCACGCCCTGTGCGCCGTCGAGGGTGGGCGTCCCGGAGAAGTCGAACAGGACACCCTTGATCATGCCCGCGGTCCCCGCCGCACCTGCGGGCCGGACGCAAGCCCGTGGGCACGCCCGGGCACCGCGACCGTCGCGGTCCGGACGTCGTCACGCCCGCGAAGCCCCGACCGCGTCGAGGGCCGGGGCCAGGACGGCGAAGGCGTGGTCGATCAGCGCGGCCGGGTCCTCGGTGCCGTCGCTGTCGCTCCATCGGCGGAGCACCGTGTCGAAGGCGGACAGTGCCATCCCCGCCGCGAGGGGCGGGTACATCGCGGTGGCGGGATCGAGCCCGAGTCGGGCGGCCAGCTCGGCCGCCAGCTCGTCGCGCCACTGCGCCTGCCGTTCCAGGAAGCGGCCGAGCAGCGCGGGCGTCCGCACGATCAGCTGCACCACGCGCAGGGCGCGGTCACCGTGGCCGGCGTGGTCCGGGCCGTCGGCGCAGGCGGCGAGCGTGGTCCAGACCGCGTGACGGAGCGCCACGGAGGGCGGTTCCGCGGCGGGGCGGGCGGCGAGTTCGGCGCACATCCCGGGGCCGAGATCGGCCAACACCTGGACGACCACGTCCTCCTTCGAGGCGAAGTACCGGAAGAACGTCCGCTTGGACACTCCGGCGGTGACCGCGATCTCGTCGATCGTGACGGCCTCGAAGCCGTTCTCCGCCAGCAGGAGCAGAGCCGCCTCGGCCAACTCGGCGGCGACGAGCCGGCGTTTGCGCTCGGCCATGGTCAGACCGGGGCGGGCGGCGGGCCGGGTGGGTTCGGGACGGTCCGGGGCGGGGCGGTCCGGGGCAGGGCGGGAGGTCACCGGCTCATGGTAGCGCGATGCCCTGGGCGGCACTCGGGCGCATCTTGACACCGAGTGACAGCAACGTCAGCATGTGCCGCATGACTGAACATCAGAAGTGGACCGCCGAGCAGATCCCGGACCAGACCGGGAGGCTCTTCGTCGTCACCGGCGCCACCAGCGGCCTCGGCCTGGCCACCGCCCGCGCGCTGTCCCACCGCGGTGGCCACGTCGTGCTGGCGGTGCGCGACGAGGAGAAGGGCCGGCGGGTGGTCGCGGAGCTGCGCGCCGACCAGCCAGGCGCACGACTGGAGGTGCGCCGGCTGGACCTCGCCGACCTCGCCTCGGTCCGCGCCTTCGCCGCCGGCCTGCGCGCCGACAACGGCCGGCTGGACGTCCTCGTCAACAACGCCGGCGTCATGGCGCCGCCACGCACCTTGAGCGCCCAGGGCCACGAGCTGCAGTTCGCCGCCCATCACCTCGGCCACTTCGCCCTCACCGGGCTGCTCCTCGACCTGCTCGCCGAGGGCCGCGACCCCCGGGTGGTCACCGTCACCTCCCTCAACCACCGGCGCGGGCGGATCCGCTTCGACGACCTCGCCGGTGAGCGGCACTACGCGCCGATGGCCTTCTACAACCAGTCCAAGCTCGCCAACGCGGTCTTCGGCCGGCAACTGCACCTGCGGCTGACCGCCGCCGGGAGCCCGGTGCGCAGCCTGCTCGCCCACCCCGGTTTCAGCGCCACCGACATCGTCACCGGCACACCGACCGCCCTGTACCGCTTCCTCTTCGGCCGGCTGGCCCGGCCACTCGGCCAGCACCCCGACCGCGGCGCACTCCCCCAACTCTACGCGGCGACCCGGCCGGGACTGGCGAGCGGTGAGTTCATCGGCCCGAGCGGCCTTGGCGAACTGCGCGGCGCCCCGGTTCGGGTCGCACTCGCACCCGCCGCGGCCGACGCCGAGACCGGGCGCCGGCTCTGGGAGCTGTCCGAGCGGCTGACCGAGGTCCGGTACGGCCTCCCGGACGCCGGTTGAAGGGCCGTCAGCACTCCTGACAGGGCAGCCGGTCGACGAAGGGACTCCATGGTGGACCTCCGGACACCTCGACCGAGGACTGGGGGCCGGGGAGGCCGGGGAGGCCGGGGAGGCCGGGAGGAGCGTTACGGCAAACCCCCTGAATCGTCCGATACCACCGGCTACCCTGTCGCGGTGACGACCTCCCGAGTACTGTCGATCGCCCTCCAGGACACCGACCGGCCCCGGCTGCGGCCGCTGCCGGTCGAAGCAGCCGAACTGCTGCACGATGTCGACGCTCCGCCACGTCTGGTCGCCCATCTCCGCGTGGTCCACGACGTCGCGGGGCAACTCCTCGAATGGCTCGCCACCCGCGGCCTCGATCTGGGGATCGACCCGGATGCCGTCCTGTTCGGCGCCGCCACGCACGACATCGGCAAGACGCTGCACCCCGCCGAGCTGTCCGGTCCGGGCGCACGGCACGAGGAGGCCGGCCGGGACCTCCTCCTCGCCCGGGGCGTCGGTGCCGACCGGGCACGCTTCGCCGCGACGCACGCCGCCTGGACGACCGAGGCGGCCGGGACGGAGGACCTCCTGGTCAGCCTGGCCGACACGAGCTGGAAGAACAAGCGCGTCCCCGGGCTCGAAGACCTCGTCGTCGCCAGGCTCGCCACGGCGAGCGGAAGGTCGGCCTGGGAGGAGTTCATCGACCTGGACACCGTGCTCACCCGCATCGGCGACCGGGCCGACGAACGGCTCGCCTTCCAGCTCGCCCACCCCACGGCGGGGGGCAGCCCACGGCTGCCGGACCTCACCCACGCGCTCGCCGACTGGTTCGCCGCGAACGAGTCGGCTGTCCGCGCACGCGGGATCGCCACCGAACTGGGACACTCCCCGGACGACGGCCGGCTCAAGAACAGCGCCTGGCTGACCCTCGAAGCCGGCCGCCGGGCCATCATGATCACCGTCTGGAGCAGCGGCGAGACCGAACTCGACGACGTGGACCTCGATACCGGCGACAACCACCCCGAGCACCGGGACCTGACGACCGCTCAGGAGCTGCACGACGTCCTCGCGTCCGCCCTCGACCGGGCCGACCCCGGCACCGACGCCTGACCGCGCGGGCGGGGGCGGGGCCGCCTACCCGTGACGCCCGCGCCGGGGCAGCTCGGCTTCCGCCCCGGGTGCGTCGAACGGGTGAACGCCGCGCCCCCCGCCGCCGAACCGGCCGGTAGAACGTCCGGCAGCGGCCTCTCGGCCCCCATATTCGAGGAAGGACTGGACCCGCCCCGCACTCGATGGGAGACCCCGGTGACCATGGCTTCCACCGCAGGGCGGTCGGGGCTGGCGCTCGCGCTGGCCGTGTCCGGGGCGCTCGCCGGGGCTCCCGCCGGCGCGGCCGCCGGGCCGGCGTTCGATCCCGGTCCGGCGGCCGCCGCTCTGGCGCGTCTGCTGCCGGCGCAGCACGACCAGTTCACGCTGGTCCCGGTCGCCAAGGGGGCGGGCGGGGACTCGTTCTCGGTGTCCGGCACGGCAGGGGCCGTCACGGTGTCCGGGACGTCGCCGGCGAGTCTGCTGACCGGAGCCGGCTGGTACCTGGAGAACGTCGCCCACGTGGACATCGGCCTGCCGGGAGACTCGCTGGGCGCGCTGCCCGCCGTCCTGCCCGGCGTCGGCTCCCCGGTCGGCCGCACCGCCGTCGTCCCGCACCGCTACGCGCTCAACGACACCGACGCCGGCTACTCGGGCGCCTACCGGGACTTCGCCACGTACCAGCACGAGGCGGACGTCCTGGCGCTCCACGGCTTCAACGAGGTGTTCGTCCAGACCGGCGCCGAACTCCCCTACTACCAGGCGCTCCAGGGCTTCGGCTACAGCGGCGCCGAGCTGCGGTCGTGGATCCCGGCCCCCGCGCACCAGAGCTGGTGGCTGCTGCAGAACCTGAGCGGGGTCGGCGGGCCGGAGTCCGAGCGGTTGCTCACCGCCCGGGCGGCCCTGGGCCGACGGATCGCGGACCACCTCCGCGGTCTGGGGATGACACCGGTGCTGCCCGGCTTCTTCGGCACCGTTCCCCCCGGCTTCGCTGCGAGGAACGCCGACGCCAGGGTGGTACCACAGGGCACCTGGGTGGGGCTCGACCGTCCCGACTGGCTCGACCCGACGAGCGCGGCCTTCCCGAGGCTCGCGGCCGCCTACTACCGCGCTCAGCGCGAGGCGTTCGGCGACAGCGCGATGTACAAGATGGACCTGCTGCACGAGGGCGGCACCGCGGGGCCGGTGGACGTGAGCGCCGCGGCCGGGGCCGTGCAGCGGGCCCTGCTGGCGGCGCACCCGCTGGCCACCTGGGCGATCCTGGGCTGGGAGAGCAACCCGTCGGGCGCCGTGCTGTCGGGGGTGGACCGCGGCCGGATGCTGATCCTGGACGGCCTGGCCGACCGCTACGACGGACTCGACCGCGAGCCGCAGTGGCAGGGCGCCCCGTACGCCTTCGGGACGATCCCGAACTTCGGCGGCCACACCTCGCCGGGTGCGAACTCGGCCGTGTGGGTGCGGCGGTTCCAGCAGTGGCGGACCAAGCCGGGCAGCGCACTGCAGGGCATCGCGTACCTGCCGGAGGCGGTGGGGACGGATCCTGCGGCGTTCGAGCTGTTCGGCCGGCTCGCCTGGGAGCCCGCCGGGATCGATCAGGCCGCGTGGTTCGCCGCCTACGCGGCGCGCCGCTACGGCGCGGCCGACCCGCATGCGGCGGCGGCGTGGGAGGCCCTTCGGCAGGGCCCGTACAGCATGCCGTCCGGCCGGTGGAGCGAGGCGCAGGACAGCCTGTTCGCGGCGCGCCCGAGCCTGACCGTGGCGACCGCCGCGACGTGGAGCCCCCCGGCGATGCGCTACGACCCGGCACGGGTGCGGGCCGCGCTCGACGAACTGCTGCTGGTGTCACCGGTGTTGCGGTCCTGCGACGCGTACCGGTTCGACCTGGTGAACGTCGCCCGGCAGGCGCTGGACAACCGGGCGCGAGCGCTGCTGCCGCAGATCGCGAGCGCCTACCACGCGCGGGACCGGACGCTGTTCCGGTCGCTGGTGCGCGAGTGGGAGGCCGACCTCGCGCTGGTCGACCGCCTGTCCGGGACCGACGCGCGGTCCATGGTCGGGCCGTGGATCGCCGCCGCCCGCTCGTGGGGCGCCGACGCGGCGGAGCGCGACCGGCTGGAGTACGACGCACGGTCGGTCCTGGCGAACTGGAGCGGCCGCGTCCCGAGCGACGTCCACGGGCTGCACGACTACGCGAACCGGGAGTGGGCGGGCCTGGTCGCCGGCCTCTACGCCCGGCGGTGGAGCTCCTACTTCTCGTCGCTGGACGAGGCTCTGACGAGCGGCGCGCCGCCGGCGTCGATCGACTGGTTCGCCATGGACGACGCATGGTCGCGGCAGACCGCGCCGCTTCCGACCTCCCCCTCGGAGGACCAGGTGGACCTGGCGCGGGAGGTCGCGAGGGCCCTGCCGGGCTGAACGGGGCGGTGAGCGCCACCCGTTCCACGCGGCTCCGACAACGGCCGGACCCTACCGGTGACACGCCCCCTCGGCGGACCGCGGGGCCGGCACCCTTCCGGGTACCGGCCCCGCGGGTCAGTACAGCTGGCGGATCAGTAGAACCAGACGGAGAGGCGGGCCGTGTTCGGGGCCGCGTCACAGAAGTAGGTGACCGCCTGGCCCGACGACACGTAGGCCTTGCCCGCGGTCTCGCACGCGGCAGCGCTCGGGTACATCCCGATGTAGGTGAAGCCGGTCGCCTGGGCGGCCGGGGCCGCCAGGAGCGCGCCGCCGGCCAGGACGCCGGCCAGGGCCACGGAGGAGACCACTCTGCGAATCGCCATGATGGTGTAGTCCAATCTCGTAGAGGAACACCTGGAGGCCGCACCCTCGCTGTCTGAAGGGGAGCCTCCACCAGTCCCGGCACCTGCGGCAATGGGCCTCGGGAAGTTCGGCCGGAAGCCATCGGATCATGGAGCACCGCAAACCGGAACCGGCGCCGCCACCTGTGAAGACTCCTGCACAACACACCCGGGTCCGACGCGGCTCGGCCGAAAACAGCAGCACCGCCGGTGCGGACCCGGCACGTACCCACCTCACGCACCACGCCGGGTGAACCACCCCACCCGCACCACCCGCTCCACGTCCGGATCCGGCGGACGGCGGTGGGCCCGCACGCGCGAGAAGCCCGTCATTCCATCGGACGGGAATGGGCCCGGAAATGGCGAAGGCAAGGAGAAGACTCTCCTTGCCGTTATCAAGATATAGCGCAGCGGGGGGCTTGCCGCAAGGCCCCCGGCACGGTGCAGAATCGTCGGCCGAAGCCACCACCTGCGGAAATCGGGGTGCGCCCGCCGTGTGTCGCTGTCGACGCACGGCGGGCACGGTGGCGTCGAATCAGTGGCAGGACCAGTGGCGGGACCAGCGGTGGAGTCGCGGGTGCCCGATGCGACGCGTGGGGGCGCGCCCCGGCCGACGCGCCGGCGGAACGGCCGGCGGGAATGAGGAACGTGCTCGACAGGAAGTTCGACGAAATCGCGGGCGCCGGTGATCCGACCGGCCGCCGCAGTGCAAGGGAAGACGGCTGCCCCGGAGGTACGGCAATGAACGAGCAGTACGTGCGGGATCTTCATGAGGTGGACGAGAGCCAGAGCGCGATCGTCGGCGGCAAGGGTGCGCACCTGGGCACGCTGTCGCGGATCGACGGCGTCCACGTACCGGACGGCTTCTGCGTGACGACGGACGCCTTCCGGAGGATCATGGCGGAGGCCCCGTCGATCGACGGTCTGCTCGACCGACTCCCGCGCCTGGACCCGGACGATCGCGAGGGGGTCCGCACCCTCAGCGCGCGGATCCGTCGGGCCGTCGAGGAGATCGCCCTCCCCCACGACCTCGCGGCGGAGATCACCGGCGCACTCGGCCGGTTCGGCGAGCGGGCCGCCTACGCCGTCCGCTCCAGCGCGACGGCGGAGGACCTGCCGACGGCCTCATTCGCCGGCCAGCAGGACACCTATCTGAACGTCGTGGGGCCGGCGGCGGTCCTCCGGCACGTCAGCCTGTGCTGGGCCTCGCTGTTCACCGAGCGGGCGGTGGTCTACCGCCGGCGCAACGGCATCGACGACCGTACGGTCCGGATGGCCGTGGTCGTGCAGCGGATGGTCCTCCCGGAGGCGGCCGGCATCCTGTTCACGGCCGACCCCGTCACGGGCGACCGGACGGTCGCCACCGTGGACGCCGGTTTCGGCCTCGGCGAGGCCCTGGTATCCGGGCTGGTGAACCCGGACGTCTTCAAGGTGCGCGGCGACGAGGTCGTCGTCCGGACGATCGCCGCCAAGCAGCGCGCCCTGTACGCCCTGCCGGGCGGCGGTACGCGGGAGGTGGCGGTCGAGCCGCGGCGCCGCGAGCAGCCCGCGCTGACGGATGCGCAGGTCCTCCGGCTCGTGCGGCTCGGGCGGCGGATCGAGGCGCACTTCGGCACCCCGCAGGACATCGAGTGGTGCCTGGTCGACGACGGCTTCCGGATCGTGCAGAGCCGGCCGGTCACGACGCTGTTCCCGGTCCCCGAGCGCGGCGACCGGGAGAACCACGTCTACGTCTCCGTCGGTCACAATCAGATGATGACCGACCCCATGAAGCCGCTGGGGTACTCCATGTGGCAACTGACGGCCATGGTGGCGATGCACGAGGCCGGCGGCAGGCTGTTCGTGGACGTCACCCCGCGCCTCGCCTCACCCACCGGCCGGGTCGCTCTCCTGGACCTCATCGGGAGGGGCGATCCGCTGGTCAGGGACGCGCTGGAGACCGTCCTGGACCGCGGCGACTTCGTCCCGACGGTCCCGGACACGGCGCCCGTCGGCCCGCCGGCCGGTGGCGCGCCCACCCCGATCGCGACCGATCCGGCGATCGTCACCGGGCTGATCGAACGCAGCCGGGCGTCCGTCGCCGCTCTGGAGCGCGACATCCGGACGAAGACCGGACCGGCGCTGTTCGAGTTCCTGCTGGAGGCCTTCGAGGAGCACAAGCGGGTGCTCAGCGACCCGCTGAGCCTCCAGGTGATCATGGCGGGGATGGAGGCCACCTGGTGGCTCAACGACAAGCTGCGGGAGTGGCTGGGCGAGAAGAATTCGGCCGACACCCTGACGCTGTCCGCCCCCGACAACGTCACGTCGGAGATGGGGCTGGCGCTGCTCGACGTCGCGGACGTGATCCGCCCGCACCCGGAGGTGGTGGCGTTCCTGCGGGGCGTCGGGGACGAGGACTTCCTGGACGACCTGGCGAAGCTCGCGGGCGGGACCGAGGCGCGGGACGCCATCGAGGCCTACCTCGACCGGTACGGCATGCGCTGCGTCGGCGAGATCGACATCACCAGGCCGCGGTGGCGCGAACGCCCCGACACGCTGGTGCCCGTGATCCTCGACCACGTCCGGAACTTCGAACCGGGCGCCGCCGCACGGCGCTTCGAGCAGGGGCGGCGGAAGGCCGAGCAGAAGGAACAGGACGTGCTCACCCGCCTGCGGGCCCTGCCGGAAGGGGACCTCAAGGCCGCCGAGACCAAGGCGATGATCGACCGGGTCCGCACCTTCATCGGGTACCGGGAGTACCCCAAGTACGGCATCATCAGCCGCTACGCCGTCTACAGGCAGGCCCTGCTCCGGGAGGCCGAACGCCTGGTGGAGGCCGGTGTGCTGACCGAGCGGGAGGACGCCTTCCACCTCACGTTCCAGGAACTCCACACCGTCGTGCGAACGCACCGGGTGGACGCCGGGCTCCTCCGGCGGCGCAAGGACGCGTTCCGCTCGTACCACGCGCTCACGCCGCCCCGGGTGCTCACCTCGGACGGCGAGGCCCTCACCGGGTCGTACCGGCGCGACGACGTGCCGGCCGGGGCACTGGTCGGCGTACCGGTGTCCGCCGGGACGGTCGAGGGAAGGGCCCGTGTCGTCCTCGACATGGCGAAGGCCGATCTCGAAGCGGGCGACATCCTGGTCACGGCCTTCACGGACCCCAGCTGGTCGCCGGTGTTCGTCGGCATCGCGGGGCTGGTGACGGAGGTGGGCGGCCTGATGACCCACGGCGCGGTGATCGCCCGGGAGTACGGCCTGCCGGCCGTCGTCGGCGTCGAGCGGGCCACCCGGCTGATCCGGGACGGGCAGCGGATCCGCGTGCACGGGACCGACGGGTTCATCGAGATCCTGTCCTGACCGCGCCGGCCCGGCCGGGGAGGGTGCGTCGGGGCCCTGCCGTCGTGGTGCCCGGCGCTAGCCCCGGCTCGGGGCGGTGGCCGGCGGAGCGTCCAGGACGGTGAAGCGCAGACCGGCCGCGGTCAGGCGGTCGATCAGCGCGCTGCCCATCGCGACCGCCGGGGTGACCTGGCCGGCGGTGGGCGGCAGTTCGTCGTAGGCGAGGCTGAGCGCCGACTCGGCGAGCATCTTGGCGGTCTCCGTGTAACCCGGGTCGCCCCCGGACACCTCGGTGAAGACCCGGTGCCCGGGGCCGGTCTCGCCGACGAAGCGGACGGTGAACCAGGAGGCCGCGCGCTGCTCGGCGCTGGGCCCCGCGCCGGGCTTGCGCAGGCCGGTCAGCGCCCGGCGCAGCGGCGGCAGTTGGGCGGCGAGCGCCAGCAGGGCGAGTCCGGCGCCGCCGGCCAGCAGCACCGGGAGCCGCCGGACCGCCGCGTAGTGGCCGTAGCGGAAGACCGGGCCGTAGTCCGGCCGTGCGGCGGCCGAGCGGGCGACCACCAGCGGATCGATGGTGGGCATCGGCACCGCCCAGGCGCGGGCCTCGGCCGACCGCCGGACCGGACCGGCCTTGGCGCTGATCCTGCGGCCGGCCGGCCGGGGGTCGGCGGCGCGGCGTTCCCGGGCGGCCCGGGCGGCCGCGCGGGGGCGGGACATCACGGTCAGCGCGGAGGCGAAGGTGCCGCCGGAGAACGTCCCGCCGGCCCGGACGAAGCCCCGTACCGAGACCGCGGCGCCGTCGGGCAGCGCACCGAGTTCGCGCATCCGCTCCAGGGTGAACAGCACTCCCAGGTCGTGCGGCACCGAGTCGAAGCCGCAGGAGTGCACCAGCCGGGCGCCGGTCTCGACGGCCCGGCGGTGGTGCAGCAGGTACATCCGGTCGACGAACTCGGGTTCGCCGGTGAGGTCGACGTAGTCGGTGCCGGCGTCCGCGCAGGCGGCCACCAGCGGCTCCCCGTGGCTGAGGTAGGGGCCGACGGTGGAGACCACCACCCGGGCCGCGGCCGCCACCTCCCGGAGCGAGCCGGGGTCGGTGGAGTCCGCGATGAGCAGCGGGAGGTCGGCGCAGCCCGGCTCCAGGGTGGCGAGGTGCGCGCGCAGCGCCTCCAGCTTGCCCCGGTTGCGTCCGGCCAGCGCCCAGCGGCAGCCGGCCGGCGCGTTCCGGGCCAGGTACTCGGCCGTCAGCGCGCCGGTGAAGCCGGTGGCGCCGAACAGGACCAGGTCGTACGGGCGTTCGGCATCCATGAGCGTTCCCTACCGGCCGGTAATGACGGAGCGCCTCACGCTAGGGACCGGGGCACGACGGTGTCAACAGTCCACGCCGGGGCCCGGTGCCGCCGGCAGCGGCGGGGCAGGCTGCCCCGAGACGATCTGGCGGAGCGTCAGCAGACCGATGTAATGTCACACTTCATGACATGCACCCGCTATCTCCTGGCCGCGAGCCTCGTCGGCGCGCTCGCCCTCCCCCTGTTCCCCACCAGCGCGGCGGCCCAGGCCCAGCCCGCCTGTCGCACCGCCGCCGCGCCCCCGGTCGACGCCGAACAGGCACGGCTGGCGGATCCGAGGGCGGCCGCCTTCACCGAGCGGGCCGGGCTCGGTGACTTCGTCGGGAGGTTCCCCGCCGCCCTGTGCTCCGCGCGGAACGCCGCCGAGGCCCGGGAGCTCGTGGACGCCTGGGGCCGGGCGCTCTGGCGGGCGGCGGTGGACCGCGCCCAGGACCGGCGGCGCGGCGGCGACCTGCCCGCCCGGGACGACCGCCCGCTCTACTGGACGCGGCTGGCCATGACCGTCCGGCTCGCCCAGTGGCAGCCCGCCTTCCCCGTCGACACCGCCGACCTCCGCTCGCGGTTCGAGGACGCCTCCCGCGGGCTGCTGGACAACGAGTTCAGCGGGACGCCGGGCCTGCGCCGGGTGTTCGTCAGCGGCTTCGACCCCTTCGGCCTCGACGGCGAGCTCCGCCGCGCCAACCCCTCCGGCGCCGCCGCCCTGCGGCTGAACGGTCTGCGGATCACCCTGGCGGACGGCACCCGGGCCGAGATCCGGGCCGTACTGCTCCCCGTCCGCTACGCCGACTTCGACCACGGCATCGTCGAGCGCGCCTTCGGTCCGCGCCTCTCCCCCGGCCCGCGGTCCGCCGACCAGATCACCACCATCAGCCAGGGCTACCCCGGGCTGTTCACCGTGGAGGCCTGGGCCGGCCGCGCCCGCTCCGCCGACCCGTACCCGGACAACACCGGCACGCTCTCCGGCGGCACCCGGGAGCACCCGGTGACCGCCCCCGGCATGGGGCCCGGGGCCGAGTTCATCGCCACCACCCTGCCCGCCGCGGCCATGACCGCCGTGCAGCAGCCGTACCCCGTCCAGCTGAACACCGTGGTCACCGAGATCCCCGCCGGGGGCGACGCGCCGGTCGACCGCGAGGACGGTCCCACCCCGGGCTCCCGGGCCGTCGAGGGCGGGGGCGGCGGGTACCTGTCCAACGAGGTGGCCTACCGCTCCAACCGACTGCGGCTGGAACTCGCCCCGCGGCTGCCCGGCGGCCACCTCCACACCCCCGTGCTCACCGGCCTCCCCGAGCACGCCGACCGGCTCACCGGCCCGGACCTGGAACGGAACGAGGCCGCGATCACCGACGAAGTCCTCGACATCCTCCGCCACACCACGCCGTGACCTCCCCGGACCGCCGGGGTGTCCGGCGCCGGCCCCGTGCGGCGGCGTCGGCCACCCCGGCCGGTCGGCCCCGGGCTAGCCGCTGAGCGCGTCGACCTCCGCGTAGCCGGGGATGCCGGCGGGCAGCTGTCCGCCGTCCCGGACGGCGACCGCCGTGCCGACCGCGGCGCCCAGGGCCGCACGGAACAGCAGGGAGCCGGTGCTGACCCGGCGCACGCCCAGCTCCGCCAGCCTGTCCAGGCCCAGCGCCGGCAGGTGCAGGACGTTCACCGGGACCGGCACCGCGGCCGTCACGGCGGCGATGTCGCCCTCGCGCGCCAGGCCGGGCACGAAGACGCCGTCCGCGCCCGCGTCCACGTACCGTCGCGCCCGGTCCAGCGTCGCGGGCACCGAGGCCTCGACCCCGAGCCAGTAGGTGTCCGTGCGGGCGTTGAGGAAGATCCCCGGCGCCCGGCGCTTCACCTCGCGGACCAGCGCCTCCTGCGCCGCGGGGTCGGCCAGGTGGTCGTCGCGGCCGTCCTCCAGGTTGACCCCGGCGACTCCCAGCTCGGCCAACTCGACCGCCAGGTCACCCACTTCGGCCGGGTCCGTACTGAAGCCGGCTTCGATGTCGACGGTGACCGGACAGGGCAGCCGGACCAGCCGCCCGGCCAGTGCCACGGTCTCGTCCCGGGCCAGGCCCGCGGCGTCGGGAATGCCGTTGGCCGCGGCAACGCCGAGGCTGGTAGTGCCGATGGCGGCGAACCCGGCGGCGGACAGCGCAGCGGCCGAGGCGAAGTCCCAGGCGTTGGGCAGCAGCAACGGCCGGTCCGCGTGGTGCAGGGCGTGGAAGGCGGTGGTCATCGGGCCGTCGCCTCCACCAGGCCGGCCGCGAGGGCGAGCGCGTGCGCACGGCCGGGGCAGGCGTGCGGGCCGGCGCCGAACGGTTCGTCCGCCAGGCCGACCTCCACGAGCGTGCCGTCCGGCGCCACCCGGCGGGTCAGGGGCACCGGCGGATCGGTGCGCCCCGCCACCGTGTGGGCCACCAGGGCCTTGGTCGCGTCGCAGGCCTGGACGAGCAGCCCGATCCGGTTGGCCGTGGCCTCGTCGGCGACGCCTCCGCACACCTCGACCAGCCGGGCGAGCGCCCGGTCCGCCTCCTCCGTGATCGCGGTGTGCGGCTGGTACGACGCCGCCACGAGGGCGACATCCCCGGCCACCTCCGGCGGCAGGCCGAGCGCCTCGGCGAGCACCTCGACCGGCCCGTCACCCCGCTCGGCCGCCCGCAGCCGAAGAGCGTCCGGGTCGACGGACGCCAGCTCGGCCTCCGCCAGCGCACGTCTGCGGCGGTGGGCCGCGCCGCTGCTGAAGCGCGCGACGGACGACCTCAGCCAGGCGACGCCGCCCGGCGGGGAGTCGGGGACCGGTGGGACGAGGAACTCCGGGTCGGTCAGCACGGCGTGACTCATCAAAGGCATGGCGCCAGGCTAACGGGCGCCTCCGACACCGCCCCTGAGCCGCCGGGCCGCCCGGTTGCCCGGCAGCCCGGCAGCCCGGCGACGGGAGAATCACGGCAGGTGGTCGGGGCACGTGGCCCGACCACCCGCGGGCGTCAGTGCTGCGGACCGGCCGAGGTGGTGGCCGGCGGAGCGGACGGCGGGGTCGAGCCGCTGGCATTGGGGTCGGTCTTCGGCGCCGGGTCGGGGATGTCGGCCATCTTCAAGGACTTCTTCGGCTCCCCGCGAAGGGCCAGGTTCATCGCCAACTGCCAGATCGGGCCGGGACCGTCGGCACCGAACACCTCCGAGAAGTGCTTGCCGCCGATGGTGATGTTGCGCATCTCGACACCGCCGGCCGGCCCGCCGAGCCAGACCGACGTGGCGAGCTGCGGGGTGTAACCGCTGAACCAGGCGGCCCGCTTCTTGTCCGAGGTGCCGGTCTTGCCGGCGATCTGCCGGTCGCCCTCCAGGTTGAGCGCCGAGCCGGTGCCGTCCGCGGTCACGCCGTTGAGGATGGTGTTCAGCACCTGGGCCGTCGACTCGGAGAACGCCTGGCCGCAGTTGGCGGCCGGGACGGCGATGTCCTTGCCGTCCACGGTGGTGATCTTGTTGATCGCGGTCGGGGCGCAGTACTTGCCCCCGGCGGCGAAGGTCGCGTAGACGTTGGCCATGGTCAGCGGGCTCATCTCCTCCACGCCCAGCGCCATCGCCGGCACCTCGTCCAGGGGCTTGCCGCTGGCCCGGGTGGTGATGCCGAGCTTGTTCGCCATCTGCTTGACCGAGCAGAGGCCGATCTCCTGCTCCATCTGCACGAAGTAGGTGTTGATCGAGCGGGCCATCGCCTCCTTCAGCTGGTAGGGGCCCTTCTCACTGGCGGACTCGTTCGGCACCACCGTCCTGGGCTTGTCGGTGTTCTTCCAGGTGCCCGCACAGGTCTTCATCGTCGGGTACTCGAGCTTGTTCGGGGAGGAGTACTCGGTGACCGGCGTCAGGCCCGCCTCCATCGCGGCGGCCGCGACGATCGGCTTGAAGGTCGACCCGGGCTGGAAGCCGTTGCCGCCGCCCATCGCCGCGTCGACGTTGAGGTTGACGACCGTCTGGTTCTTCTTCACGTCCAGGCCGTAGGGGCGGGTCTGGGCCATCGCCAGGATCTTGCCGGTACCCGGCTCCATCATCGTCGCGGCGGCCGACACCGAGTCGGTGACCTTCACTTTGGTGGTCACCGCGTTCTGGGCGGCGGCCTGCTTGTCCGGGTCCATGGTGGTGGAGATGTTGAGACCGCCCTGGTCCCAGAACTTCTTCCGCTCGGCGGCACTCGCGCCGAACGCCGGATCCTGCTTCACCACGTGCCGGACGTAGTCGCAGAAGAAGCCCATGCCCGCCTGGGCGGTGATGCAGCCGTTCTGCGGCTCCCGGTACTGCAGACCCAGCGGCGCGGCCTTCGCCTCCTTCGCCTGGTCCGCAGTGAGGTGCTTGTTCTCGACCATCTTGTCGAGCACCACGTTCCGGCGCTTCACCGTGTTCTCCGGAAAGCGCACCGGGTCGTACAGCGAGGGGTTCTGCACCATGCCGGCCAGCGTGGCGGCCTCGGCCACGGTGAGGTCCTTGTTGCTCTTGCCGAAGTAGCGCTGCGAGGCCGCCTCCACCCCGTACGCGCCGTGACCGTAATAGGTGATGTTCAGGTAGTTGGTGAGGATCTCGTCCTTCGTCATCTCCTCTTCCAGTTTGATGGCGACCTTCAGCTCCTGGATCTTGCGGCCCAGCGTCTTGCGCTGCGCCTCCAGGACGGCCGCCTGGTCCTCGCCGGCCTTCTCCACATTGACGTTCTTCACGTACTGCTGGGTGAGCGTCGAGGCACCCTGCGAGGCGGTACCGCTCTCCGCGTTCTTGCTAGCCGCCCGCAGCACGCCCTTGAGGTCCACGGCGCCGTGCTCGTAGAACCGCGCGTCCTCGATGTCGACCTGCGCCTGGCGCATGAACGGGGACATCTGGTCGGCGGGGATGACGGTGCGGTCGCGCTCGTAGACCTTGGCGATCAGCCCGCCCTTGGCGTCGAAGATCTGCGTGGCCTGCGTCAGCGGCGGCGTCTTGAATTCGCCCGGAATGTCCTCGAAGCTCTCCGCCGTGCTCTTGGCGGTCAGCCCGAACGCGCCGACGGCGGGCAGGGCCACACCGGCCAGCAGCGCACCGGACACCACGCTCACGCCCAGGAAGGTCCCACCGTGGCGGACCAGCCGCAGCGGCGAACTTCGCGCCGGGGGGTTCTCTCCGGCGTCGGACGCATTCCATATCGGGGGAAGTTGAGAAGCCATGCCGGAATGCTAGCGCCCATTTCTGACGCATCGAACGATCAGTCGAACGGTAATGTCCCGGCCGTGTCACAGATACCCGGAGGCTGCCCGTGAATTCCGCCGCGCATTTCTTCGGACGGCATGCCGGAACAAGGGTCTCCGGTGAATTACCGAGAAGACCCCCCCGATGAGGAGAACGCCGACGAACCGCCGGTCCGGCGGCGACCGGGCGCCGACACCCGCCCCGGGTCCGCGGGTCCGTGACTACACCTGAAGCACCCCTCCCCCTCACAGCACCCTGACATCAGGTAGATGCGGTGAGCGGGTCGAAAGGTTGCACGCACACGGGGATTCCGCTGCACGGCGACCGGGCCGTCGGGAACGCACGACCGGCCGGCGCACCCCGCGGTGCGCCGGCCGGTCCTGGCGGTGCGGTCGGGACTACTGCGGGGTGACGTAGGCGCCGGAGATGCCGCCGTCGACGAGGAAGGTGTTGGCGGTCATGAAGGACGAGTCGTCGGAGGCCAGGAAGGCGACCGCCGCGGCGATCTCCTCCGGCTCGGCGAAGCGGCCAACGGGGATGTGGACGAGGCGGCGGGCGGCGCGCTCCGGGTCCTTGGCGAAGAGCTCCTGGAGCAGCGGGGTGTTGACCGGCCCCGGGCAGAGGGCGTTGACGCGGATGCCCTCGCGGGCGAACTGCACGCCCAGCTCGCGCGACATCGCCAGCACCCCGCCCTTGGAGGCGCTGTAGGAGATCTGCGAGGTGGCGGCGCCCATCACCGCCACGAAGGAGGCGGTGTTGATGATCGAGCCCTTGCCCTGGCGCTGCATGTGCGGGATCGCGTACTTGCAGCAGAGGTAGACGGAGGTCAGGTTGACCTCCTGGACGCGCTTCCAGGCGTCCAGGCCGGTGGTGAGGATCGAGTCGTCGTCCGGCGGGGAGATGCCGGCGTTGTTGAAGGCGATGTCGAGCCGCCCGTACTCGTCCACCGCCCGCTGGAAGAGGTCGCGGACGGCGTCCTCGTCGGTGACGTCGGCCTGGATGAAGAGGCCGCCGACCTCGTTGGCGGCCTTGGACCCGGTCTCCGGGTCGAGGTCCACGCAGACCACCTTGGCGCCCTCGGCGGCGAACCGCCGGGCGGTGGCCAGACCGATGCCGCTGCCCGCGCCGGTGATGACGGCCACCCGGCCGTCGAGTCGCTCGCTCATGCTGATCATTCCTCCGTGGAGATGAAGACGTTCTTGGTCTGGGTGAAGGCGGCGAGGGCGTCCGGGCCGAGCTCGCGGCCGAGCCCGGACTGCTTGAAGCCGCCGAAGGGCGTCGAGTAGCGCACCGAGGAGTGCGAGTTGACGGAGAGGTTGCCGGCCTCGACGCCGCGGGAGACCCGCAGGGCGCGGCCGACGTCCCTGGTCCAGATGGACCCGGAGAGGCCGTACTCGGTGGCGTTGGCGATCCGCAGCGCGTCCTCCTCGTCGCGGAACGGGACGACGGTGACGACCGGTCCGAAGATCTCCTCGGTGAACGCCGGGTCGTCGTGCCGGACGGGCGCCAGCACCGTCGGCGGGAACCAGAAGCCGGGGCCGTCCGGGGCGGTGCCCCGGAACGCGACCGCCGACTCGTCCCGGACGTAGGAGGCGACCCGGGCGTGGTGGGCGGCGGAGATCAGCGGGCCCATCTCGGTCTTCTCGTCGGCCGGGTCGCCGACCCGCACGGCCCGCACGGCAGGCTCCAGCAGCGCCATGAACTCGTCGTGGACGGAGGCCTCGACGAGGATCCGGGAGCGGGCGCAGCAGTCCTGGCCGGCGTTGTCGAAGACGGCGTAGGGGGCGGTGGCGGCGGCCTTGGCGAGGTCGGCGTCGGCGAACACGAGGTTGGCGCTCTTGCCGCCGAGTTCGAGGGTGACCGGCTTCACCTGGGCGGCGCAGCCCGCCATGATCTCCTTGCCGACCCGGGTCGAGCCGGTGAACACCACCTTGCGCACGTCCGGGTGGGTGACGAAGCGTGCGCCGACCACCGGGCCGCGGCCGGGCAGGATCTGCAGCACGCCCTCGGGGAGGCCGGCTTCGAGGGCGAGTTCGCCCAGCCGCAGGGCGGTGAGGGGGGTGAGTTCGGCGGGCTTGACGATGACGGTGTTGCCGGCGGCCAGCGCCGGGGCCAGGGCCCAGGCGGCGATCGGCATCGGGAAGTTCCAGGGCACGATGACGCCGACGACGCCGAGCGGCTCCTGGAAGGTGACGTCAAGGCCGCCGGCCACCGGGATCTGCCGGCCGAAGAGCCGTTCGGGGGCGGCGGCGTAGTACTCGATGACGTCGCGGGCGTTGCCGGCCTCCCAGCGGGCGTTGCCGATGGTGTGGCCGGCGTTGGCCACCTCCAGGGCGGCGAGGTGCTCCCGGTCGCCGTCGACGGCGGCGGCGAAGGCGCGCAGCAGCCGGGCCCGGTCGGCGGGGGCGACCCGGCGCCAGGTGTCGAAGGCGGCCCGGGCGCGGGCGACGGCGGCGTCGGTCTCGGCGAGGCCGGCCAGTTCGACGGTGCTGATCACCTCCTCGGTGGCGGGGTTGACCACCTGGTAGAGGTCGGGGTCGGTCATCGGGTCGTCTCCCTGGGGCGTGCGGATGCGTGATCGGCGGGAAGGCGGCTCGCCTCGACGAGCGCGCGGAACAGGCGCGGGTCGTCCGGGTCCGTCTCGGGGTGCCACTGGACGCCCAGCGCGAAGCGGTGGCCGGGCAGTTCGAGTGCTTCGACCGTCCCGTCCTCGGCCCGGGCGGTGACGCGCAGTCCGCTGCCGGTGCGGTCGGTGGCCTGGTGGTGGTAGCAGCTGACCTCGGCGGCCGGTCCGAGGACGGCGGCCAGTCGGCTGCCCGCCTCGACGGCGACGCGGCGGCGGACGAACTCGGCCGGGACGATCTGGTGGCTCCGCTCGGGCAGGTGCTGGCGGAGGGTGCCGCCGAGGGCGACGTTCAGCAGCTGCATGCCGCGGCAGACGCCGAGCACCGGCAGGTCGCGGTCGAGGGCGCCGCGCAGCAGGGTCAGCTCCCAGTCGTCGCGGGCCTGGTGCGATGGGCCGGTCCGCGGGTCGGCCTCGGCGGCGTAGCGGGCGGGGTCGATGTCGGGTCCGCCGGCCAGCACCAGGCCGTCCAGCGCGTCCAGCAGAGGGCCGGCGTCGCCGGGCTGCGGCGGTAGCAGCACGGGCGTGCCGCCCGCCGCGGCGACGGAGTCGACGTAGGTCTGCGGGACGAGGCTGGCGCGCTGGCGCCAGACGGACCAGGCGGCCTCGTCCTGGTAGCTGGTGATGCCGATCAGGGGGCGTCGTCGGTCAGGGTTCACGGTCGCTCTCTGTGGTCACGGTCGCCGGGGGCGGGTCGGTGTCGGGCGGGGTCGTCGGGCGCGGTCACAGCCGTTCGAAGCCGCGGCGGCGCTCCCAGTCGGTCACCGCCCGGTCGTAGGCAGCGAGTTCGACCCGGCCGGCGTGGGCGTAGTGGCGGACGACGTCCTTGCCGAAGGCCTCGCCCGCGGCGGCGCTCCGCTCGAAGGCGGTGACCGCGTCGCGCAGGTTGGCCGGTACCCGGGGGGCGTCGGAGGCGTAGGCGTTCCCGGTGAACTCCGGTTCGAGTTCCAGCTGCTGCTCGATGCCGTGCAGGCCGGCCGCGATCAGGGCGGCGACCGCGAGGTAGGGGTTGACGTCGCCGCCGGGGACGCGGTTCTCGAAGCGCAGCGAGGGGCCGTGGCCGACCACCCGCAGGGCGCAGGTGCGGTTGTCCCGTCCCCAGGCGATCGCGGTGGGCGCGAAGCTGCCGGGTACGTACCGCTTGTAGGAGTTGACGGTGGGGGCGAACAGCAGCGCGAAGTCCGCGAGGCAGGCGAGCTGTCCGGCCAGGAAGTGCTCCATGGTGCGGGAGAACCCGTTCGGCCGGTCCCCGGCGAACACCGGCGCGCCCTGTTCGTCGCGGAGGCTGAGGTGGATGTGGCAGGAGTTGCCCTCGCGCTCGTCGTACTTGGCCATGAAGGTGAGGCTGTAGCCCTCCTGCGCGGCGATCTCCTTGGCGCCGGTCTTGTAGACGGAGTGGTCGTCGCAGGTGGTGAGGGCGTCGGCGTACTTGAAGGCGATCTCGTGCTGGCCGAGGTTGCACTCGCCCTTCGCCGACTCCACGGTGAGGCCGGCGCCCGCCATGCCGTTGCGCAGCCTGCGCAGCAGGGGTTCGATCCGGCCGGTGCCGAGGACGGAGTAGTCCACGTTGTACTGGTTGGCCGGGGTGAGCTTGGTGTAGTCCTTGTCCCAGGCCTGTTCGTAGGTGTCCCGGAAGACGATGAACTCCAGCTCGGTGGCGGCCTGGGCCTGCCAGCCGTACCCGGCCAGCCGGTCCAGCTGGCGGCGCAGCACCTGGCGCGGGGAGACGGCGACGGGCGTGCCGTCGTGCTGGGTGATGTCGCACTGGACCATGACGGTGGCCGGGTGCCAGGGCACCGCGCGCAGGGTGGCGAGGTCGGGGCGCAGGGTGAGGTCGCCGTAGCCGCTCTCCCAGGAGGAGATGTCGTAGCCGTCCACGGTGTTCATGTCGATGTCGACGGCGAGCAGGTAACCGCAGCCCTCGGCGGCGTTCGGGACGACGTCGGTCAGGAAGTAGCCGGCGGCGACGCGTTTGCCCTGGAGGCGGCCCTGCATGTCGGTCATCGCGAGCACGACGGTGTCGACGGAGCCGTCGGCCACGCGGGCGCGCAGCTCGTCGAGGGTGAGCCTGCTGTTCAACGGATCTCCAGTTCGGCGTCTTCGGCGTCCGGTGCGGCGGGCCCCGGCGGGGTCTCGTGGATGCGGGGGCCGGTGAACCAGTGGCGGGCGGAGGCGAGCCACCAGAGGCCGGCGAAGCCGACCACCACGGTGACGGCGACGGGCGTGTAGTTGAAGCTCTCGGCGGTGATCGGGCTGACGGTGGGGAGCATGAACAGGACGGTGATCACGGCGGTCCAGCCGACCGCGACGGTGCCGATCACCCGGCTCCAGCGGCCCAGGTGCCACGGGCCGCGCGGGAACGCCTCGCCCTGGCGCAGCCGCAGGTAGACCGGGATGACGTAGGAGATGTACAGGCCGATGACCGAGATCGAGGTGACGGCGGTGTACGCGGTGGAGTTCCAGAGCGCGGGCAGGCCGAGCAGGAGCGCGCCGCCGGTCGCCAGCCAGACCGCGTTGGTGGGGGTCTGGGTGCGCGGGTCGATGCGGTGCCAGAGGGCGGAGCCGGGCAGTGCGCCGTCACGCGAGAAGGCGTAGATCATGCGGGAGTTGGCGGTGACGGAGGCCATGCCGCAGAAGAACTGGGCGCCGATGACGATCAGCAGGAGCAGCTCGGCGCCGTTGGTGCCGATCGCGTCGATGAAGATCTGGGCGGGCGCCACCCCGGTGTCGCTGTGCAGCGCGCCGTCGTAGTCGCGGATGGCGAAGGTGATGCCGAGCAGCAGGATCCAGCCGGCCACCAGGGAGACGGTGATGGCGTTGACGATGCCGCGCGGGCCGGAGCGGGCCGCGTCCTGGGTCTCCTCGGTCATGTGCGCGGAGGCGTCGTAGCCGGTGAGGGTGTACTGGGCGAGGAGCAGACCGAGCATGGCCACGTAGAGCTGGTTGTGGAAGCCGGTGTTGTTGACGAACTCGGTGAGGACGAAGGACGCGGAGGCGTGCCGGTCCGGCACGAGGACGAGCACCCCGACGATGACGGCGACGCCGACCAGGTGCCACCAGACGGACAGGTTGTTGAGGAAGGCGACGAGCCGCACGCCCCGGGTGTTGAGCAGGCCGTGCAGCACCAGGATGACGGCGAAGATCTCCACGGTGTGCGCGGGGCTGGCCGCGAAGCCGAACTGGAGGCTGAGGAAGGCGTTCGTGAAGAAGGCGGCGCCGTAGTCGACGCCGGCGGTGACCGCGACCTGGCCGAGGAAGTTGAACCAGCCGGTGAACCAGCTCCAGGCCGGGCCCCGGCTGCGGGCCAGTTTGGCGGACCAGTAGTAGAGGCCGCCGGCGGTCGGGTAGCTGGAGCAGATCTCGGCCATCGCCAGCCCGACGCAGAGCGTCAGCAGGCCGACCACCGGCCAGCCCCAGATGATCATGGCGGGTCCGCCCGCGTTCATCCCCGTCCCGTACAGGGTGAGGCAGCCGGACAGGATCGAGACGATGGAGAAGGAGACGGCGAAGTTGGAGAATCCCGACATCGAGCGGGCGAGCTCCTGGGTGTAGCCCAGCTCGCGGAGGCGTTGTTCGTCGGCGGAAACGGGTGGCGTGCCGTCCGGAAACACCGGCGGGGCAGGGTGGTCGGGTGAGCGTTCGTCGGTCATGGGCACCCCTGGGGGTTGAGGGTGTGCCGGGCCGTGCGCGACCACGGCGGTGTGGTGCGCGGCTCCCGGCGGGTCAGACGGTCGGGCGGCTCTCCAATGGTCTGGAACCAGACCATTGAGGTGGGTGAGCAGCATCGTTCACCCAGCGGCAGGGCCGCGTCAAGGGCTCCGGGGGCGCGAGTCGGAAGGTGCGTGCCGGAGGGCGCTCATAGGTACGATTCCGGCGTGGACGTCGACGAAGCACGCGAACAGGCGCGCCTGGACTGGCAGGCCGGGGCGATCTTCCGGCCCGTCCGGACCGGCAACGCCTTCGAGGAGACCGTCGAACGCCTGCTGCAGGCGATCAAGCTCGGGGTCTTCGGGCACGGCGACCGGCTGCCCGCCGAGCGCGACCTCGCCGCCCGGCTCGGGGTCAGCCGCGAGACCCTGCGCGAGGCCCTCCACACGCTCCAGGAGGCCGACTGCGTCGAGTCGCGCCGCGGCCGCTACGGCGGCACCTTCGTCACCTACCGGATGCCGCCGCCGGACGTCGGCGAGCTGCGCCGCGCCGTCCGCGACCTCGGCGGCGAACTGGAGGACGCGCTGACCTACCGCCTGGTGCTGGAGACCGGCGCCGCCGAGGCCGCCGCCCGGCGCACCCTCTCCCCCGACCAGCGCGCCTACCTGGAGCGCCGGCTGGCCGACCTGGAGGGCGCACCCGCGGAGCGGTACCGCCAGCTGGACTCGCGCTTCCACCTCGCCGTCGGCGAGCTCACCGGCTCGCGCACGCTGGCCACCGGCATCGCCGAGGCCCGGATGCGCCTCAACGACCTGCTGAACGCCATCCCGATGCTCGACCGCAACATCGAGCACGCCGCCGACCAGCACCGGGCGATGGTCCGGGCGATCCTGGACGGCGACGGCGAGGCCGCCCGCCGCGCCACCGAGGAGCACCTCGCCGGGACGGCCGCCCTGCTCCGGGGCTTCCTGGCCTAAGGGGTGTTTGCGAAGTCCCGGCTGGACTCCGCTCCCGCCCCGGACGAACCACCGATCACCCTAACCTCCTTGACCTTCAAGGGAGTTCAGGCCAGACGGGGACCGGTTCGGGCCAGCTCCGGGCAATCGCGGCACCCGGGCCGCAGGGCGGTGCCTACCGTCGACGGGTCGGTTGGCACCCGTCCTGTCGGCCGCCCCGTCGTGTGGAACACCGAGGTAGGGAGTCCGCGCTGTGTCATCCTTGCTGCACTACGAGCTCGTCGCCGATCCGACGTCCCTCCAGGCGTCGCTCCAGGACGAACCCGCCCTGGGGACGGTCTACGTGATCGTCTCCAACACGCACCAGTCCCAGGTGGAGTGGGAGTACATCGACGTGGTGATGCCGTTGCTCGCCATGTCCTCCGACCTGACGGACAACGCCGCGGCGGTCACCGCGAGCGTCGAGCGGACGTACCAGAGCCCGTTCGACGACGCGCTGGAGTTCCGCTGGGACAGCGCCCAGGGCCACTTCCGGGCGCAGCTCTCCCAGGCGCAGCCCCCGACGCGAAAGAACGCGCTCCTGAGCAGCCACGGGGCGCTGGTCCTGAAGCTGGAGAACATCCCGGTCTCCGAGGGCGCGGGCCTCACCCTCCTGGAGATCCGCGAGAAGGCCGGCGGCGGCGACGCCAACGAACCCATGCGGCGGGACCACTGCACCACCACGCTGGGCCTGGTGAAGCAGACGCCGAGGGTCCCGCGCAACTTCCGCGCGCAGCGGTCCCTGGTGAACGGTGACGCGGGCGAGACCCTGGTGCTCCAGTGGGACGGGCCGACCGGTCTCGACTACGCGATCCTGGATCCGACGGGGGCCGAGGTCCACCGCGAGCCGGCCGTGCAGGGAGCCGCGGGGGCGCACCGGGACTACAGCTGGCCCACCGCCGCCCCGAAGCGCGGCACCACGTACACCCTGGTCGCCAAGGCCCCCGGCGGCGGGCAGCAGCGGGGGTACTTCCTCACCACCACCGTCCACGCGCTCGTCCCCGAGTTCGACAGCGGGACGCGCACGCCGTGGATCGAGGGGACGGCGAACAAGGCCCTGGTCACCTTCACCGCGGACGGCCTGGAGGTCCGCGACGCCAAGCGCGACCTGGGGACGGTGCGGGCCAACAAGGTCGACGTGGACAACGTGACCACCCGGCTGGTCCAGGGGCGGACCGACAGCGCCGGCTGGATCACCTTCCCGGACATCGGCGTCAACGTGTACCACGGCACCAACAGCGACCTGGGCGTCCTCACGGCCGCCCGGGCCGACGTGGAGGGCGTCAACACCACGTGGGCGGGCAGCCGGGCCGGCGGGAAGGGCTGGATCGACTTCACCCAGCCCGGCGCCACCCTCCACAAGGACGGCAACCAGGACCTCGGCACCCTCACCGCCGACAAGGCCGAGCTGAACGGCCTGAACACCACGTGGGTCGGCGACCGCGACGGCGGCAAGGGCTGGATCGACTTCCTGCAGAACGGCATCGACGTCCACAAGGACGGCGGCCAGGAATGGGGCGTCATCGCCGCCGACAAGGCCGACCTCAACGGCATCAACACCAAGTGGGTCCAGGGCCGGAGCACCACCGACGGCTGGATCGAATTCCCCGCCAACGGCGTCCGCGTCCTGCGCGACGGCGGCCACGAACTCGGCACCGTCACGGCCGACAAGGCCGACCTCAACGGCATCAACACCAAGTGGGTCCAGGGCCGGAGCACCACCGACGGCTGGATCGAATTCCCCGCCAACGGCGTCCG
>NZ_JBHWUI010000017.1:75696-80294 GCF_042737525.1 Kitasatospora sp. NPDC059973
CGTCCTGCGCGACGGCGGCCACGAGCTCGGCACCGTCACCGCCGGCGAGGCCGATCTCAGCGTGCTGCGCACCGAGCAGGCCCGCGTCTCCGGTGAGGCCTGGGTCACCGGTGGGGTACGGGTGAAGGGCCTGCTCACCGCCACCGGGGGGATGAAGCTCTACCACGAGGGCGAGCGGATGTTCGTCACCATGCCGGACCGGATCCTCTTCTACGGGATCAACGAGTTCACGCAGTGGGTGACCTTCGCCCAGGGCATCGCCGTCACCTACGGCGACAGCAGCGTCTCGATGGCCAAGGGCAACGGGATGCTGGTCAGGAACAGCAACCTCCAGATCCAGCACGGGACGCTCTCCATCTCCTCCGGCGGCAACCCGCCGCAGGTCCGGGAGCTGTGAGGACCCCCGCGGCACCTTGACCGGCGCCAGGCCCCGCCCCCGCGGTCCCGGGGGGCGGGGCCTGGTGCATGTGCCTCATGCG
Organism: Kitasatospora sp. NPDC059973; assembly: GCF_042737525.1. Classification (NCBI taxonomy): domain Bacteria; kingdom Bacillati; phylum Actinomycetota; class Actinomycetes; order Kitasatosporales; family Streptomycetaceae; genus Kitasatospora; species Kitasatospora sp. NPDC059973. Next base: position 76,176 of record NZ_JBHWUI010000017.1, read on the forward strand.
CCGGGACCGGGGCCGTCTCATGAACCAGAACCAGCCGAATGACGAATGACGAGTGTTGATCAATGACTGCCACATGTTGCACAACGCCCTCCCCCACCAAGGAGGATCACCCATGAAGGGTCTTCGACTCCCGGTACCGGCACCGGCACCGGTGGAACCAGCACCCTCACCGGACTCGACGGCGCGGGCCGCTACATCCGGATGTACGCCACCCAGCGCGCGACCACCTGGGGCTACTCCCTCTGGGAGTTCGAAGTCCGCGGCGTCTAGCCGGCGTCGGTCGGGTGTCTCGTCCCGGCCCTGCGCCTCTTCCGGGCCCGGAGCCGGGTCAGGGCGGACGCGAGCCGGGAGGACCGGTCGCCGGTCCTCCCAGCGACGTGCCGGGGGTCGTAGCTCTCACCCGGCCCGGCGGGCGCGACCGCCGGCGGCCCTACGCCCAGAGCTGTTCGCCGAGCGTCCCGCCCGGTGCGGCGCCGGGGAGCACGTAGGCCACGGCCGAGGCCCGGTGCTCGACGAACGGGCCCAGCGCGTCGCGTTCGGCCAGGCGGTTCTGGACCCGGGTGAACAGGGCGGGATCGCGCATGAAGGCGCAGAACAGCAGGCCGCGGTCGTCGAGGCCGTCGTCGTAGCTGAAGCTGCGGCGGAGCATCCGGGCGCCGCCGTCGAGACGGGGGCTGCTGAGGCGGACGTGCGCGGACGCGGGGATGACGTAGGAGCCGTCCGGGTTCTTGGCGTAGATGTCCGGGTCGTCGTGCTCGGCGGTGCCGGTGAGCGGGACGCCGTCGCCGCCGCGGCGGCCCATCACCGCGTCCTGCCGGTCCCCGGGGAGTGCCGCGAAGCCGTCGACGTCCATCCGGATCCGGCGGTACACGAGGACGGTCCCGTTCTCGTGCGGCCCCGGCGGGCCCCAGACCCACTGCCGGGCGGCGTCGTCGTCGGGATTGGCGGTGCCGTCCTTGAAGCCGAACAGGTTCCGCGGTGTCACGCCCCGGGGCGTGAGGGGCAGAAAACCGGACTGGGTCCAGCGGGGAACGAGGCCGGCGGCCTTCGCGGCGGCGGTGGCCAGTTCCGCGACGACGGTCGGGGTCCAGCGGTCGGCGGCGCACAGCTGGACCACCAGATCGCCGTGGCTGCGCGCCGGGTCGAGGCGCTCGCCGGGGAACGGCGGCAGGTCGGCCAGTGCGGCGGGCACGTTCAGGCCGAGCCGGGAGGCGAGTCCGGGACCCACGCCGACCAGGGAGGCCAGCCGGGTCGGCACGCCCGTCCCCAGACGCGGGTCGGGCAGCGTACCGGCGGCCGCGCCGGAGAGGGTTCGGGTCAGCGCGTCGAGGACGGCGCGGAGGGTCTGCCGGTCCGCGGCCGCGGTGGTCGGCGGGAGGTCGAACGACAGCATTTGCGCGACAGGCAGTTGAGGCTCCGTCACCCCGGCCTGCCGGGGCCCGTGGAAGGGGACCGGCGACCCGGGCGGCGGGCCGGCGGGGTGCGACCGGTCGTCCGGCGTCAGGACGTCGCCCGCCAGTGCCTCGGCGGCCGCGCCGATCCCGGCGGCCAGCACCGCGCCCGCCGCGAGCACGGCCCTGCGTCCCAAACCGGCCGCGGCTGGTCGTGCCGGTTCCTGCGGATTTCCCGGTTCGGTATGCATGGCCGATATTGGAGACGATAGAACACGTATCATGCAAATCCCCTCTCCTCAGCGCCTGTTGTCCGCTCGGGCCGCCCGGCCCGCCGCATTCCGGGCTTCGCTGCCGAGACGCCTGTCGGTGCTGGTCACCCTGGTCGCGGTGGCGGCGACGGGGTGCTCGGCGACGGATTCCGAGCCGCCCGGGAAACCGCATCCGGCCGGGAACGTTGTTCGCGTACCGGAGGACTTCGCCACGGTGCAGCAGGCGGTGGACATCGCGCGCGAGGGTGACACCGTGCTGATCCAGCCGGGGGTGTACCGCGAGAGCGTGCGGGTCACCGTGGCGCGGGTGGTCGTGCGCGGCACGGACCGGAACGCGGTGGTCCTCGACGGCGGGGTGCGGCTCGTCAACGGCATCACCGTCACCGGCGCCGGCTCGGTGGTGGAGAACCTCACCGTCCGCGGCTACCTCGCCAACGGCGTCCTGTTCACCGGGGTCACGGACGACCAGCTGCAGCGTCACGGCGCCGGCGGCTCGGCCTACGACCCGCTGGACACCGTCCGCTTCCCGCCGGTGCAGGGCTTCCGGGCCTCCCGGGTGACGGCGTACAACAACGGGCTCTACGGCATCTACGCCTTCGACGCTCGCGGCGGCGTCATCGAGGACTCCTACGCCTCCGGCGGCGCCGACTCCGGCATCTACGTCGGCCAGTGCAAGCCCTGCGACACGCTGGTGCGCGGCAACACGGTCGAACGCAACGCGGTCGGCATCGAGATCACCAACGCCTCGGACAACCTGACGGTGCTCGGCAACCGCGTGGTCGGCAACCGCGTCGGCGTGACGGTCAACTCCAACGACCTGGAGGCCCTCGCCCCGCAGCACGGCGCGGTGATCGCCGGCAACGTGATCGCCGGCAACAACGCCGCGGACTCGCCCGAGCAGGCCGACGGCGGCTTCGGGATCGGCATCGGCATCGGCGGCGGCACCGCGAACCAGGTGCTGCGCAACCTCGTCCGGGACAACCGCGCGGCCGGGGTCGTCATCACCGACCCGCCCGGGCACCCCGCCGTCGGCAACCGCGTCGAGGGCAACCACGCCACGGCCAACGGCGTCGACCTCGTGCTGGCCTCGACCGATCCCGGGAACTGCTTCACCGGCAACTCGCCCGCGACGCAGAGCCCGAACGGGCTGGAGGAGGTGGCCGGGTGCGGCGGCGCCGCGCGCCAGGCCGTCCCGGCCGGTCGGCCGGCCGCCGTCGAACCACCGCCCGGGACACCGTTCAACTCCGTGCCCGTGCCGCCCGCCCAGCCGTCGATGCCCGATCCGACCGCGCCCGGCCGCCCGGCGACGGACCTGCCCGGACCGGTCGATCCGAACCGCTACCCGCTGCCGACCGACGTCGCCGCCATGCCGCAGCCGAACGGAGCCGGACCGGCCTGAGCGCGACCGAACCGAGCCCGGCCGGCCGACAGCGCTGCCCGCCGGTCGGGGATCCCGGGGGACCCGGCGGCGCCCGGCCGGCAGCGCTGTGTCAGCCGGCGGCCCAAGGTGCCTCAGGCAGCTTCGCCGCCTCGTCGCGCCCGGTGATCTCGACGGTCGTCGGGGTGCCGAGGCCGGGCATCCGCATCGTCACCCGCCGCAGACCGCCGTCACCGTCGATCCAGTACGTCAGCGGCGACAACTCGCCGTCGGCGCCCGCCCCGTGCGCGGCGTCGCCGGAGCGCGGTCCGGAGAACCGGTCGTAGCTCCGGCCGTCGATCAGGTCGCGGCCCAGCCATCGCGGACCGGACTGCGCGAGCAGCAACGGGTTGTCGGGCCGGTCCGCGCCCAGCTGGATCAGCAGTTGGAGGCCGGAGTCCAGGGGGTCCGCCGTGTAGCCGCGCGGCGACCAGCCCGGGCGGGGGATGTGCTCGGCCTGCTGCCAGGCCGGGCCGCCGCCACCACCCGCCTGCGGCGCCAGCCCCAGGCCGGCGCCGTCCCACACGATCAGCCCGTGGTCCAGCTCACCCGTGGGCCCGGTGACCCGGTAACGGCCCGCCGCCCGGTGCGTGCGGTAGTCCACGACCCCCTCCACCCGCACCATCACGCCACCGCCCTCGGCCGCGGTGAGGGTCACCGTCGCCGGGCTCGCCTGGTACAGGTTGAGGCGCGACACCGCGATGCGCGATGCCTCGTCGACGGTCACCGGCCGACTGGTGGTGCTGTCGGACGCGTTCCGGTAGACGACCACGCCGCCCGTGGCGGCCCCGCAGACGGCGACCGCCAGCAGTGCCCTGAGCCAGCCGACCCGCCGCGGCGTGCGGGCGCCACCGGACTTCCACCGGGCGGTGAAACCGCCGGGCCTCCTCCCGGCCGTCTTGTCGCCGGGCTTCGTCCCGGCCGTGCTGTCACCGGGCTTCCGCCCGGCCGTCTTGTCGCCGGACTTGCTCCGGGCCATGACCGTGCCCTCTCTCACGTCGGTGACACACTCGGGCGGGTTCGCGGACCCGATGGTCCG
>NZ_JBHWUI010000018.1:0-78430 GCF_042737525.1 Kitasatospora sp. NPDC059973
ACACCCACTGCCACGTGCGGCCTCGCACGTGGCAGTGGGTGTGGTGCGACGCACCCCTACCCGGTAGCCACCTTTTTGTGCGTACTGGGCAGCGAGGCGCGACGCGAGGAGACTGGTTCCAGGGAAATGACAGCAAGTCAGAAAGCCGGCAGTTCGACCTGTCCGACCTGTCCGACCCGTTCCACCTGCTCGGCCTGTTCCACCTGCTCGGCCGCCATCCGGTCGAGCCGCTCGTGGCCCAGGTCGGAGATCGGGCCGAGCGCGTCGGAGAGTCGGCGGCCGAAGTCGGTCAGGGAGTAGACCGTCTTCAGCGGAAGGACGTCGTGCACCTCGCGGTGCACCAGGCCGTCGGACTCCATCTCGCGCAGGGCCTGGGTGAGGACCTTCTCACTGAGGCCGGGCAGCAGTCGGCGCAGTTCGGCGGGGCGCTGCGGGCCTGCCTCCAGCAGCCAGAGCAGGGATGTCTTCCACTTGCCGTCGATCACGGCGACCACGGCGGTCACCCCGCACACGTTCGGGTCCACGGCCTGACCGCGCGTCATCTCTTCCCCCCGGAGTCGTCGCTGTCCACCACCATGTCTACAGGAGATGAAGTATGTCGACCAACCTCACCCGGCCCACCGTCACCGTGCTCGGTCTCGGGCCGATGGGACGCGCCCTGGCCGGCGCCTTCCTGGACGCCGGCGCCCACACCACGGTCTGGAACCGCACCCCGGGCCGGGACGCCGCACTGGTCGCCCGGGGCGCGGTGAGCGCGACCACGCCCGAGGAGGCCGTGGCCGCGAGCGAGCTGACCGTCATCTGCGTGGTGAACTACGACGCCTCGGACGCCGTGCTGCACCGCGAGGAGGTGGAGGCCGCGCTCAAGGGCCGGACGCTGGTCAACCTGACCGCAGACTCGCCGGACCGCGCCCGGGCCACGGCCGCCCGGGCGGCGCAGCACGGCATCGGGTACCTGGACGGCGCCATCATGACGCCGGCCCCGAGCATCGGCACCCCGGAGGCGGTCTTCATCCACAGCGGGCCCGCCGACCTCTACGAGCGGTACGCGCCGGTGCTGGCGGCGCTCGGCGGCACCCACACCCACCTCGGCGAGGAGATCGGCCGGGCGGCCGGCTTCGACATCGCCCTGCTGGACATCTTCTGGACGGCGATGGCCGGCTTCGTGCACGCGCTGGCGCTGGCCAAGGCCGAGGGCATCACCGGGCGGGACCTGGCGCCGTTCGCCCAGGGAATCGGTGCGATCCTGCCCCCGCTGTTCGCCGAGTTCGCCGAGGACTTCGACAGCGGCAGCTACTCGGGCGCGATCAACCCGCTCACCTCGGCGGTCTCCACCATGGCCCACGTCGTGCACACCGCCGAGTCGCACGGCATCGAGTCCGGACTGATGCGCGCCGCCGAGGGCCTGGTCCGCCGCACCATCGCCCTCGGCCACGGCACCGACGGAGTAAGCCGCCTCGCCGAAATCCTGACCCGCACCTGACCCCAAGCACTCCGCTCCCACCCGCCAACGGCCCGGTCGCCGGCACCCACCACGACGGCCGCGATCGACGTGCTCTTGCTGATTTCGATCGCTGGTCCCCGACGCCAACGCGTCCATGCGATAAAATCGCTGCGCCGCGCACCTTCCCGGAGGGTACGAGGCCCAGGTTCTGTGCGCCCTCAACAGGCGGCGATTGACGAATGGTTGTGCTCGTCAGATGGTCAACATCTGACGTGAGCGTGGCTGCCCGGTAGGGCGCCCCCTGCCATTCCACTATCACTTCCTGGAGATGGCCGCATGACCTCGATCGAGTACAAGCCTGCGCGTCGTGGACGGATCCGCGAGATCCTCACCGACATCGCCGTCGGAGTCGCCTCCAACATCCTGGTGGCGGCGCTGACCTCGGTGGCGCACCTGCTCTTCTGACGCAGGTCAGTGGCGGGCCCGGTGAGCCCGCCACTTCCACCTTTCCACACCTTCTGTCAGAACAACCGAAGGTCGTTCTTGGGCTTCTTCCGTCCCCGCTTCGGACGGGGGTGATGCCATGGCAGGCTCTCCCGAGTCGGCCGCAGTCCGTGGATCTCGGTCTCCCCGACAAGGTTCTTGAGGTAGGCCCGGGTCTCCTCGTCCGTGGAATAGAGCACCGTCGCCCGGCTGGCCCGGGTCATCAGCACGTGGTAGGCGTGCCGAATCAGGCGGGCGAACTCCGCGTCACCGACGCTGCTCGCACTGACCTTCGGATCGAGCGAGCCTGGAACTCTCACTCGTCTCACACCTTCCGCCGACTTCTCCGTTTCCTTGCCTCGGCGGAACATCCACTGGTCACCTCGGCGCACCATGTCATCGCCCATGATCACTCCGCACCAGTCCCACTCGAGGCCCTGGGCGGTGTACACACAGCCGATCTGGCCGATGCCGTTCTCGTGCATCGACCACCTGACACCGGGCGGGACGCCGTCCGCGCAGAAGCTGTCGCTCTTCGCGTTCCACGGCTGGTGCCAGTCACCGATCCTGACATCCCGCTCCAGTCGCTTCTCCCGACCCAGAGGCTCGGTCCAAGGCCAGCAGTAGCCTGCAACCATCCGCGCGGATGCCCCGGCGCGCTCCTCGCCGAGGATGATCTCCCTGAGCGTGTCCGGCGTGTCCACCACCTCGACATGCATCAAGCCGTCCGGCGTCCAGGGCTCAGGTTCGTCATCCGAGATACCGAGCAGCGCATGCACCCAGCGGACGTACGCGTCACTGCCACCGCATCGGAACTGCTCGCGGAGCCCGTACGACACCACCTCGGCTCCGCGGCGCTCGGCCGCCCGCTGGATCAGGCCGACCGTACCGACCTCCTTCGGACGAACGACCTGGCCTTCGTCGAGGAAGAACACCGTCAGCCGGGACGCATCGAGGAGTTCGTCCACCTGCGGCCGAGACCCCTGCTTCTCCGGCGGCCAGAACCGGTTCTCGGAGCGGTCACGGAGTCGGTGCGCCTCGTCACAGATCAGCACATCGAGCAGCGGGTCGGGCGTCGTGCCGTAGTCGAAGAAGTAGGTGAAGGTCTCCTTGAACTCCCGGTCCCCGACACCTACGTGCTCCTGCATGGCCGCGTTGAAGGCCCTGCTCCCGCTCGCGTAGTTGACATTCCGACCGGTGGCCTCCAGCTCCGCCTTGATCTGCAGGCCGATTGCGCTCTTGCCGGTGCCTGCGCCACCGGTCACCAAGAAGACCACTCGTCGCTCGTCCGGAACCAGCGCGGCCTGCTTCGAGGAGGGCAGGACCTTGGCAGCCGTCTCCAGGATCTGATCAGCCACCTCCTTCTGCCGCCCACGCAAGGTGAAGACCGTGTCCGTGCCCCGGGAAACCATCATCGCGTCGAGCAGCGGTGTGTTGCGCACACCGATGCCCTGCAGCAGCAGCTCGGCCTCGGTGCCGCCGCCGTCGGCGGCAAAGTGTCCTTGCAGGTCGGTCAGCAACTGGCGGCGACGATCACCGGTGTACACGTGCGCATAAACACCCGTCGGCGCGTCCACGTCGATCAGCGGACGGACCGAGTCCTCGGTGGCGTTGTGCAGGTAGGCAAAGCCGCCGCACTCGATGTCGACCGTACCGAAGGGGCCTCGGCTGCCGGTGAACGCATGGTAGTAGTCGCGCAGCTGCAGCGCAGGGTGCTTCTTGGGCTTCGCCAGGCCCGCCACGTAGATCCGGTCCGCGATGGCCCGCTCGATCCTGGTCACCGTCGACCAACGCTTCAGCTCCACCAACTGGACGGACGGCCGATGCTCGCGCGGGTGGCGGCCCACCAGGACGACGTCCACGAGCCTGGGACTGCTTCCTTTGATGTCCTCGTCGGCAGTCGCCGCACACTCGACGACCATCTGCACATTGCCACGATCAGCGGCGACCAAATCGTTCGCCAGACAAATCAGACTCTCCGCCCACGCGAAACGCTCCGTCTCCGAAGCCTCGTGCTCCCGAAACTTTCGCCACCGTTCGGCGAGATGCGGCACCATCCGGCGACGTGAGTTCAGCGTGAGCAGGTCCTGTGCCGACAACTTCAGCAGGAGCATGGGCACGAAGGGACTCCCCAGACCAGACCACGAGTGATTCGTGCGGGTTGGGGGCATGTCCTCAGCGGAAGCCTGTCGGGCCGCAAACAGTACCGGCGATCTTATGTGCAGAAGCGGCCGTCAGTACACAGTGCTCAGCGGCGATAGCTACGTCAAGAGATCATTCTCATCCCGGGCCCAGGTCCGGCCGCGCAGGACCCCCAGTCATCTGGCGGATGAGGGGGCCTCCTCCCTGGGTAGGCGGGGATGCTCTGGGGGCCGGTCGACCACACAGGTCATCCTCGTCAGCCATCAGCGCCCTCCCTGCGTCGGCGAATACTCGGGCGTTCGGGTACGAGCCCAGAGCCCCCGTTGTAGGTTTGGCCCTGTCATCAGCGCGGCCCGCCGGGCTTCCCTCCAGGGACATGCCCCCACCCGCACGAGTTACTTCGTGCTGCCTGGGAGCATGTCTTGCTGTTCCGCGACTCCGTGTCCGCGGTCGCCGCCGAGAGCCTGGCCGGATCACTGTTCGTGCGCCTCATCGACCAGTTCGTTCACAAGCACGGCCACAGGCCGAGCCCGTCCGAGGTGCGTTCCTGGGAACGGAGCATCCCGGTCCTGACCAATGCTCTGCTGGACGCCGGGCTCGGCATGGTCGAGGTACTCCTCGAGTACTCGCTCCCGCTCAACAGCAAGCGCGCTGATGTCATACTCGCCGGCGTCCACCCGGGCACGGGCGAACCGTCGTACGTGGTGGTCGAGCTCAAGCAGTGGAGCAGCGCGCTTCCGGAGGACGGTGATCCGCTGCTCTGCCGGGTCGACGCCTACACCCGGCCCGTGCTGAACCCGATCGAGCAGGTCCGCGGCTACTGCGACTACCTCATCTCCTTCAACGGCGCACTCGCCGCCCATCCCGAGCGGCTGTCCGGCGTGGCTTTCCTTCACAACGCGACGGAGTTCGGCGTTCAGGGCCTCTACGAGGTGCCTCAGGACGAGCGCGGCCGGCTCTTCACCGCCGAGCGCCGCGGGGAGTTCGTCCAGTACCTCCGCTCGAAGCTGAAGCCGGCCTCCGGCGCGGAGGCGGCGGACCAGTTGCTCGCCGGCAAGGTGGCCCCGTCCAAGCAGCTGATGGCGGTCGCCGCCGACGAGGTCCGCGAGCGCGAGCAGTTCGTCCTGCTGGACGAGCAGCGCGTCGCCTACGAGCTGGTCCTGCGCGCGGTCCGCCAGGCGCAGCAGTCCGACCACAAGGAGGTTGTCGTCATCACGGGCGGCCCAGGGACCGGGAAAAGCGTCATCGCACTGTCCCTCCTCGGTGATCTTTACCGGCGTGGTGTCACGGCTCTGCACGCGACCGGCTCCAGCTCGTTCACCACCACCATGCGCCGCGTCGCCGGGGCGCGGAAGCGTGAGGTGCAGGACCTGTTCAAGTACTTCAACAGCTTCATGACCGCCGAGCGCAACGGTCTGGACGTGCTGATCTGCGACGAGGCGCACCGGATCCGGGAGACGTCGGCGAACCGCTACACGCGGGCGGCCCAGCGCACAGGGAAGGCCCAGATCGAGGAGCTGATCGACGCCGCCCGCGTGCCCGTGTTCCTGCTGGACGAGCACCAGGTCGTCCGGCCGGGCGAGATGGGCACCGTCGCCCAGATCCGGGCCGCCGCCGCGGTGAAGGGCCTGGACTGCCAGGTGGTCGAGCTGGACAGCCAGTTCCGCTGCGGCGGCAGCGACGCCTACCTGAACTGGGTGGTGCGCCTGCTGAACCTCGAGCCCGGTGGCCCCGTCGACTGGGAGCCCGACGGCAAGGTCGCCCTGGAAGTGGTCGACAGCCCCCGGGAGCTGGAGGAGTTCCTCGAGGCTCGGCGCGCGGAGGGGTACGGGGCCCGCATGTCGGCCGGGTACTGCTGGAAGTGGACGACGAAGGTGGCTCCGGGGGACTCGCTGCCCCTCGATGTGCGCATCGGTGACTGGGCTCGTCCGTGGAACGTGTACGGCGACCGGTCGGTCGCCGGCGCCCCGCCGGCCGCGCTGTGGGCCACCGACCCTGCCGGGTTTGGCCAGGTCGGCTGCGTGTACACCGCCCAGGGCTTCGAGTACGACTGGAGCGGTGTCATCCTCGGGCCGGACCTCGTCTGGCGGACCGATCGGTGGGTCGCCGACCGGACGGCGTCCAAGGACCCTGTGTTCCGCAAGTCCACCACCGATGCCGACATCGACCGCCTGATCCGCAACACCTACAAGGTGCTGCTGACGCGGGGAATGATCGGCACCGTCGTGTACTCGACGGACCCGGAGACGCGCGCCAAACTGCAGGAGCTGGTCACCGGACAGCAGGTAGGACGGATCGAGATGGCGCCGAGCCACCCACGGCCGATGACCGCTCACTGATTCCTGGCGGAACACACGGTGTCAGCCGGTCTGCACAGTCGGGAACGGGCCACCCGAAGTGGAGTCGAACGGCGCATGGTCGCTGACAAGTCAGCGACCATGCAGCCCTCTGTCAGCCCGTGTACGCCGGGGTCAGGGGCTCCCGGGCCTCACCCCGGAAGACCTGTTCAACGTGCCACTGCCGGTGCCGGCCCGCGACCGGAGGAACCCCCGCTTGCGGGCCGATGACCGGCCGTCCGGCCAGGGCGAGCACATGCTGCCTGCTGGCCTCGGTGCGCCCGACGAAGCGCTGTGAGACGAGTATGCGGCGGCCCTCCCCCAGGCCCAGGACGCCCTTGTCGAAGAGCTTGTGGTGCAGCGAGCAGAGGCCCAGGCCGTTGTCGACCTCGTCCGGCCCGTCGTACGACAACCAGCGTACGTGCGCCGCCTCCAGGCCGACCGTGCCCGCGCCCAGCATCCCGTCGTAGCCACAGAAGGCGCACTGGAACTCATAGGCGGTCAGGACGAGTTCACGCATCCGCCGGTCCCGCTGCCGTCGCGCCGCCCGCTCCCTCCCGCCCGGGCTACCGGTCACGTCCGCGGCCTCGGCCGGGTCCAGGTCGAGGCCGACGGCCTCGCACAGGTCGGCGTGCGGTGACGGCGGGAAGTGGAAGTCCAGGAGCACCCGCGCCAGACGGCCCATGAGCGCCGGCTCCCTCCGCAAAGCCGTTCGCAGCTCGGGCGCGAGGCGTCCGGTCGCGCCGCTGGAGCGCAGGACGCGCACGCCACTTCCGGGGCTCCCGAGTCCCTGGTCGGCCCTGACCTCCCAGACGCCGTCACTGACCAGCTGATGGAACGGGTACGCGGGGGTGGTCGGATGGGACGGCCCGTACTCCTCGAGCAGCCGCCTCAGCTCCTGCTCACCGGTCGCGGTGACGGTGGCCTGGGGCTGCGGGGCGTGGGCGCCGACGGGACCGGGAAGTGTGATCAAGTACGTCTGGTGCATGGCGGAACTCCGCGAGCGCGGTCGGCCTATTCACCGACCGGGGGGCCTTCCATTCTCCGCCTGCCGGGCGGGGCCGGAGCCCCGCCCGGCAAGCGGTGGTTCCACGCATCGTTGCCGGCCGACCGGGTAGAGGCTCTGTGGCGGCCGACGCTGTCGGAGCCCTTCATCAGCGCGGGCCCGGACCGCGTGCCCGGGCTCAGCGGTACGGACCGGTTCCAGATGGCCACGCGTGGGCCCACGCCGCCGGGCGCCGCATCCGCGCCTGCCGGCCCTGGCCGGTGACCGGCGTCCGCCCCGGTGACGCACGCCGGTCGCCGCGGCGGACGTCGAGCGGCGGCGGAAGGCAGAAGAGCGGCGGTGGCGGCCCTGAGGCACGGGTGCCGCCACGGACCCTTGGCGTGATCGGGGCCGGTCCGCGACGGGACCGTGGTCGCGCACCCCCACCGAAGCGGCACGGTCCGTACAGGTCACGACGGGGAAGGGGTCACCACGGTGGGGTGTGGCGCACGACGTGTGACGGTGAGGGGCCGGGAAGATGGTCTCCCGACCGAGGGAGGCTGATGTGGCGAGGGACCGGATCGAGCTGGCGGACGTACTGGCGGCAGGTGAGGCGGCCGCACCGGTGCGCTCCCTCGACGTGGTGGCACGCAACCTGCGCGAGCGGTTCCGCGCGAAAGTCGTGTCCTTCCTCTTCGTCGACGCGGTCGGACAGCGGCTGCTGCGCATCGACGACGACGCCGCCTCCGGCCCCAACCGCTACGCCGAGCACATCGCCCTCGACAGGGGCACTGCCTACGACGCCGTCCTGCGCACCCAGAAGCTCACCGTGGCACCCGCGGACGGCCAAGGACAGCGGGTGCTCGCCCCGGTCAGCAACCGGGGCGACACCATCGGCGTCCTGGAGATGTTCCTCACCCACCTCAGCGACGACGTGCTCGCCCAGGTCGAGGAGGCCGCCCACGCGCTGGCGTACCTCCTCCTCGCGGACCGCCGCTTCACCGACCTCTACCACTGGGGCAACCGCACCACCGAGGTGAGCCTCGCCGCCGAGATCCAGAGCCAGCTCCTGCCCTCCGCGTCCTGCTGCGAAGCACCCGAGTTCACCCTCGCCTGCGCCCTCGTCCCGGCCGCGGACATCGCCGGCGACACCTACGACTACTCCCTCGACCACACCGTGCTGCACCTGTCCATCACCGACGCCATGGGCCACAACACCAGCGCATCCCTCATGGCCACCCTCCTCGTCAACGCCTCCCGCGGCGCCCGCCGCACCGGAGCGGACCTCATCGAGCAGGCCCGACAGGTCCACCAAGCCCTCCTCGACCACGGCCACCGGACACTGGCCACCGGCCAGCTCCTGCGCGTCAACCTCGACGGCTCGGGCGCGCGCCTCGTCAACGCCGGCCACCCCTGGCCGCTGCTCCTGCGCGAGGGGACCGTCCGCGAAGTGGAGGTGCGCATCGACCTGCCCTTCGGTATCGACGCCCCCCGTCCCGACCGCTTCCGGGTCCAGGAACTCGACCTGCGGCCCGGCGACCGGCTGCTGCTGCACACCGACGGAATGCAGGATCGCGACGCGGGCAAGGTCGACCTGGCCGCGCTCCTGCTCACCACCGCCACCGAGCATCCCCGCGAAGTGGTCCGCGCCCTGGTCGTCGCCGTCACCGAAGCCTGCGGAGGTGACGTCAGGGACGACGCCACCGTCATGTGCCTGGACTGGCACGGACCCACCGCGCCGCCTCCGGTCGCGCCAGGGGCAGGAGGGTGACCACGACCGGGCGGAGGGCCGTCCGGTGCCGTGTCGGCCCGGCGTGGCGGCACCCTGCGAGAGTGTCCCGCTATCGGCTCGGGTGCCGCACCGGGTTCGGCTGCCGGGCGGGACTCCCGTCGGCACCGACCGCCTCGCCCCGCTCCTCGCGGTGCCGTGGGCCGAGGCCCGGTACGACCCGTGGCACCGGCCGTTCGGGCAGTTCGTCGGCGAGTCGCCCCCAAGCACGCGGAAAGTGCGTTCCCCCGCGCTGAACTGGGACGTCCACCGAACCGGTCCGTGCGAGACGGGCGGGACACACCCGAAGGGCCGCAGAGGGCCTGCACCGGGTGCCGTGCCCCGGCCCGTTCATTCCCCTGGGAGTACTCATGTTCCACATCCACCGAACGAAGCTGCGCGGCGCGGTGATCGGCGCGTGCACAGCGTCGCTGCTCGTCGGCGCCGGTCTGGCCACCCTCCCCGCCCAGGCACAGGACCGGGGGACGGCGGCGGCCGCCGCCCGTACGCTCAGGTCCTCGCGTCCGGACATGCAGGTCGCCACCTTCTACCAGGAGTACCTGGACGCCGTCAACGGCATCCAGCACGAGGGGAAGAACACCTACGCCATCCGCGAGGAGTACCTCTCCAAAGAGCTCGACGAAGCCCTCACCGTCTGGGGCTCCGAGCACCAGGTGGACCCGGTCGTCCGCAGGAACGAGATGCCCAAGACCTGGTCGACGACGGAGAGCGACAGCACCGAGACCCACACCAAGATCATCGTCACCGAGCGCTGGGAGGACGGCACCCAGCAGGACGTCTGGTACCAGGTCCGGCTTTCCGACCTGGTCATCGACAGCCTCACCGACCCGACCACCTGAACCACGCCCCACCCCTCGGACCCGTACGCCGCTCCGGGCATCCAGCCCCGGAGCGGCGCCAGACTTCCCCGACAAAGGCGTCGGACGTGTCGACGGGTGATCAGACGCGCAGCGAGGCGGCCGGCGCAGCCACGCGTCAACCGGCTTCGGTACTGCGGCCCGGAACCGGGGGTGGGGCGTCTCCGGCCGGAGCGCCGGTCGCAGACGCGATCGTCCACGCGGCGACCACCAGCGCCCTGCCCACCGCAGTGGCCGCCGGCTCCCCCGGCACCGAGCACCTGGCCGACACAGCAGCCGGCCACCCCGACCTCCTCGACGAGGACACCTTCCCCCGGATCACCCGGTGAACGGCCCGCGCCCGGGCCGGGTCCGACGCCGGCAAGCGAGGTGATCCGCAGCCCGAGCGAGCTCCGCAGGACAGGGCGGTGTCGTTCAGAGGTTCTGTCCGGCTGGATGCCGGTTCAGGTGGCTTGCGCGGCAGCGTAGTCACTCAGATTGAACCTGTGAGGCGCGCAACGCGTCCACGCACACCAGGGCTCCGCGCAGAGCGGGTCAGCTGCCCGGGTGGGAGCCCGCCCAGCCGTGTTCGAGCAATGCGAAGGCCTCGTCGGCGGCGCGGTTCGGCTCGGCGTGCCGCAGGATGAGGCCGCGGGCCTCAAGGGCGAAACGGGCCAGAGCGGCGCAGCTGATGTCGTCCTCGGGGGCACCGACAGCCTCGGTGATGGCTCGCGCCAGGGCCGCTTCGTGGCGCGTCCACATGCGGTGGGCGTAGTCGCGCAGCGCGGGAGTCTCCTGCACCATGCGCGTGAAGTCGGCGAACCGCGGGTCCGCGGTGTGGACGGCGAACTGGGTCTGTTTCAGCAGGATGTGGTCGCGCAGCGCCTGGGGGATCGACTGGCCCGGGGTGCGGTCGCGCACGGCGGCGACGAGCGCCGCTTCAAGGTCGTCGTCCTGGTCGAAGACCAGGGCTTCCTTGCTGGGGAAGTGCTTGAACAGGGTGGTTACCGAGACGTCCGCGGCGTCGGCGACGTCCTTGACGCCGACCTGGTCGTAGCCGCGGTCGAGGAAGAGTTCGAGTGCGGCGTCGGCCAGGGACTGGCGTGTCTGGGCCTTCTTGCGCTCGCGGCGCCCGGTCGGTTCGGTCACTCGCCCATGGTATCCCAAGATGCAGCGACTTCGAAAGTTTAGTCATTGCGCTTATTTTGCGAGTGTGCTTTCTTGATGATGCCGGCCCCCCGGCGGCTCACCCACCTCCCGAGGGACACACCCATGAACTCTGCTCGTGATCCCCGCATCGCGATCGTCGGCGCCGGCCTGGGCGGCCTCGCCTGCGCCCGAGTCCTGCAGCAACACGGCCGCTCCGCCACCGTCTTCGAACGCGAGGCCTCCGCCGACGCCCGCCCGCAGGGCGGCACCCTCGACCTGCACGCCGACACCGGCCAGACCGCCCTGCGGGCGGCGGGGCTCCTCGACCCGTTCCACGCCCTTGCCCGCCCCGAAGGAGAGGAGTGGCGCGTGCTCGACTTCACCGACGCCGCCCTCCTGGCGCACCAGGGGCCTTCCGCCGCCGGCGGCCGGCCGGAGATCGACCGCGGCCAACTGCGCGAACTGCTCCTGGACTCACTCACCGAGGGCACGGTGCGGTGGGACCGCGCCGTCAGCACGGTCACCCCCCTCGCGGACGGCACCTGCCGACTGCTCTTCGCTGACGGCGCCGCCGAGGACTTCGACCTGGTGATCGGCGCCGACGGCGCCTGGTCGCGCGTCCGCCCGGCCCTGTCGCACGCCGCACCCCGCTACACCGGCGTCACCTTCCTCGAGACCGGATTCGACCACTGCGACACCCGCCATCCCGACCTCGCGCGGCTGGTCGGCAACGGATCGATGCTGGCGAAGGGCGCCGGCAGGTCCCTGGTCGCCCAGCGCAACAGCAACGGCCACATCCGCGCCTACATCGCGCTCCGCACGCCACAGGACTGGCACACGGCCGCCGGTATCGACCTCGGCGACCAGCGGGCCGTACGCGCGCACCTGCTGAGGATGTTCGACGATTGGGACGAGAGCCTGCGCTACATCCTGCGCAACAGCGACAGCGGGTTCGTCAACCGGCCCCTGTTCGTCCTGCCCGCCCCGCACACCTGGCAGCACGTTGCCGGCGTCACGCTGCTCGGCGATGCCGCGCACCTGATGCCCCCGGCCGGGCTGGGCGCCAATCTCGCGATGCTCGACGGCTCCGACCTCGCCCACGCCCTCGTCACCGAACCCAGCATCGACGACGCCGTCCACGCCTATGAGAGCATCATGCTGCCACGCTCGATCGAGGCCGCGACGAGCAGTGCGCAGGGACTCGACCACCTCGTTCCCGCAGTGACTTCCTGAGCAGACTCCCCCGCCCCCGGCCCCCCGCGGCCATTGTTGCCCTCGTGCTCGTCCGGTACCAGGCGTCCGTCGCCGAGCTCGTCGGCGTCGTCGTACGCCTCGTCGGCCAGGATCGACAGCGCGGTGTGGAGGAGGTCGGATACAGACCGGCCTTGGCCCGCTGATCACAGCGGGCCAAGGGCGCCATCACCTCAGCCGCGAACTCCTCCGACCGACCCCGCCACCACGCAAGGTCGCCGGCCCTCCTACCAACGAAGAACTACCGGTGACACGATGCGACAAGCCTCCCGACAAAGCACTGCTAGCGGGGACGCGACCCGCTATAGAGGTCCAGGTAGCCCACGTACAGCATCAGCTGCTGCAACGTGTAGAACGTCTGACCACCGGCAACGACGGGCGGGGTGCCGGCATTGTTCATGACCCGGTAGACCCAGTTCGAGATCCCGGCCCAGTTCGTCTCCAGGTTGACGTTGTCCCGGCCGATCTGGGCGAGACCGTGGTCGCGGATGTTGCCGCGGATGTTGTCGAAGATCCGCCCGAAGCGCGCTGCCTCCGAGGTGGCCTGGATCATCATGATGAGGGAGTCCGCCAGGACGGCGCGCCCGCTGGCGGAGTTCTGGAGAGCGGAGATCTGACGGACCTGCCGCAGGGCGTTGTCGAGCCTCGGCCCGTTGATCTGCTGGTTGTACCGAGCTTCACCACCGGGCAGGCCGTTGTAGTTGCTGGACCAGGGGAGGGTGCTCGCCTGGACGCCCAGCACCCGGTTGAAGCGCTCCCTCGACGCGTTGCCGTCGTTGAAGACCCAGTGCGTGCCCCCGACCTGGTAGAAGCCGGCCAGGTACAGGTTGTGCGGCCAGAAGTAGATGGCCCCCTGGTAGGCGCCGCTCTGGAACAGGCTGATCTGGATGAGCTGGTCGTTGTCCGCCACGACGGTCTCGTCCAGGTCGGTCCTGAACCAGTCGTGGCTGCTGAGCGAGTGGAGCTGGGCGATCACGTCCCAGTACCGCTGGTGCGCCTGAGCGCCGCCGCCGCTCAGGTCGCTGATTTCCCAGTTGATGTTGCTGAGCCGGTTGTTCGTGTCGGCGTGCGCCGCGGGCGGCGTCATACCCATGAGCCCGACCGCCAGCGCCAGGGCGACCAGTGAGCCGACCAGCCGTCGGCGCACGCGTACCAGTGCACCGGGTCCGTTCATTGTGAGCATGCGGGAATCCCTCGATCGTGTAACGACAGGTCGTCAGCGCGCCCGCCCGGCCACCGGCCTTCGCACACGGCGAGCATCCACGGCGCGCTGTCGGCACGCTAATCGACCCTGTGATCCACTGATGTTCCGTCAGAGCAGCGGCCCTTGACCAGCAGTGCACTGCCGCGGAACTCTTCGGCACCTCACCCGACGAGGCGGGATCCCATGCGGCGGACAGGCGGACCTTCGAGGGACGTGACCGCAGGATCGTCGCCCGGCTCGCCACCGGACACAGTGGTATGCGCAGCCGTCGGAGGGTGAAGCCCTCCGGCGGCTGTTCGCGCACAGGCCAGAACCGGGGCACGGATGGACCAGCCGGCTATGACCGGCGGACGTACGGTGACGACCGGAGTCGACCTCGCCTGCCCGTGCAGCCCGGTCCATGCCCCGTTCGCCCCCGTAGGGCGCGCCGCGGCCTCCGCCTTCCCCGGCGGAGGCCTGGTGGATGTCGACGCGCAGCGGCCAACCGCCCGGAGCGCTCCGCTGTGCCGTCGGTGGCACAACGACCCTCGGGCTCATCGGGTGGTGCGGCCGGGACCAGAGGAGAGAACGACATGACGGACGACCACGGCCTCCCGCGGGGGTTCGCCCGCTCCGAGACCGCCCGTGCGGAGGCGTTCAGCGACGGCGTGCTGGCCATCGCCGTGACCATCCTGGTCCTCGGGCTCACGGATCCGCCCCACGAACCGGGCGGACTCGGGCGGGCCCTGCTCCGCCAGTGGCCGGTCTACCTCGGCTACCTGGCCTCCTTCAGCTATGTGGCGGTCATCTGGCTGAATCACCATCAGGCCTTCGTGCGGATACGTGCCATGGATCGCGGGTTGCACGCGGCCAATCTCCTCCTGCTCTTCACCACTGCGGCGCTCGCCTTTCCCACCGCGGTGCTGTCGGGCGCGCTGCAGAACAGCGTCATCGACAGCGACGCTCGCGTGGCCGTCGCGCTGTACGCCGGGATCGCGGCAGGCATGTGCGGCAGCTGGATCGTGCTCTACGGCCATCTGGACCGGCGCCCGGAACTGCTGCACCACGCTGTCGAACCCTCCTACGTCGCTCATGGCAGGCTCCGCTCGTGGGCCGGCGTGATGGCGTATCTCCTCGCCGGTGCGGTCGGCGCGCTGACCGCCCCGGTCGTCGCACTCGCCGTGTTCGTCGTGCTGCCTGTCTTCTACTTCCTGACCAGCGAGGGGCTGCGGCTGCCCGGTCGCGGCCGACGGGAAGCGAATCGCCAGGAGTAGGCGGGAGAACCGGTGAGCCGTCCGGCCGGCACACCTGGTTGCATGCTTGGGGGCCTTCCACGGATGAGATGCACCGTGGGAGGCCCCCGCGTCTATGTCGAGGAACCGGTCCTCGCCGAGCAGGAGCCGGCCGTCCAGGGCGAGTTCGGTGGAGGTACGGGCACTCGGGACGGGTCGCGGTCTGCCGAGCAGGGGCATCACCGGGTGGGCGGGCCCTCGATCGACAGCTGCGCGCACGTCTTCCCGGTCACGAGCGTCGACCCGGCAGGCCCGAGGACCCTTGACGGCGTTCAGACCAGGAGCCCAAGCCGGCTCGGATGTCCTGACAACGCACCGGCACCCGATGGGAAGTGCGCCGCCCGCCTGGCGCGGAGCAGTGCGCTGTGGTGCCAATTCCTGAGCACAGAGGGAGGATTCGGCCGATCGATCCGACCGTAGTTTCGGGGTGTGCCGAAGCCGCGAATGCGGTGAGCACCCTACCGATTGCTCCGAAAGGATCCCTCATGTTCGACATCACCAAGGTTCAGGCCGCCCCGAGCTCGGACCTCCTCACGCCCGACAACGCGGTCATGCTCTTCGTGGACCACCAGCCGCAGATGTTCTTCGGCACCGGCAGCGATGACCGCACCGCGATCATCAACAGCACCGTGGGGCTCGCCAAGGCGGCTCGGGCTTTCGACGTGCCGGCCGTCCTGACCACGGTGGCCGCCGAGTCCTTCTCCGGGCCTCTGCTGCCTCAGCTCGCCGAGGTGTTCCCCGAGCACGAGATCATCGACCGCACGAGCATGAACGCCTGGGAGGACGAGGCCCTCGTCGCCGCCGTCAAGGCGACCGGGCGCAAGAAGATCATCCTCGCCGGGCTGTGGACCGAGGTCTGCCTGGTGCTGCCCGCGCTCTCCGCGCTGGAGCAGGGGTACGAGGTGTACGTCGTCTCGGACGCCTCCGGTGGCGTCAGCCCGGCCGCCCACGAGCACGCGCTGCAGCGGATGCTGGCCGCCGGCGCGGTGCCGGTGACCTGGGTGCAGGTGCTCCTGGAGCTGCAGCGCGACTGGGCGCGCCAGGAGACGTACGGCGCGGTCATGGAGATCGTCAAGGCCCACGCGGGCGCGTACGGCCTGGGCGTCGTGTACGCGCAGAGCGTCATCGGCGCGCACGCCGCAGGCTGACGCCCGTGGACACCGGCATTCTGATCCTTCGTCTGCTGGCGGGCCTGCTCGTCGCCGGACACGGCGTGCAGAAGATCAGCTCCCACCTGGGCGGCAAGGGACTCGAGGGCGGGACGGAGGAGTTCCGCGCCGACGGCTTCCGCGGCGGTGTCGTCACCGCCCTGGCGGCGGGCGGCGGCCAGATCGGCTCCGGTCTGCTGCTCGCCGCCGGCTTTCTGACCCCGCTCGCCGCGACCGGCGTCATCGGGGTCATGACGGTCGCGCTCACCGTGAAGTGGCACCACGGACTCTGGGTGCAGAACGACGGGTACGAGTACCCGCTCGTCCTCATCGGCACCGCCGCCGCTCTCGCCGCCACCGGCCCCGGCGCGTGGTCCTTCGACGCGGCCCTCGGCCTCACTCCGTACCCGCTGTGGTGGGCCGCCGTCGCCCTCGTGGCCGGCCTCGGCAGCGGGCTGCTCACCCGGCTCGTACTGCACGGCCGGGCCCCGGCGGCGGCGCGGACCGCGGCCCCCGGCGGCCGCTGAGCACGAGCCGCCACAGACCGGGTCCGGCCGCCCTGCGACCCCCGCGCGGGCGGCCGGGCCCTCCCACCTTCCACACCAGGAGTACCGATGGAAACCGCGACCACCGCGACCACCGCATCCACCACCACACCCTCGCGCGGCGGCGGTCAGCCGCTGCTGCACCAGAAGGGCGGCGAGACCCAGACGTTCGGCACGCTGAGGCAGCTGCCGATCGGCCTCGGCCACGACACCCGCATGTACGCCTGCCAGCGCCTCAACCGCGTGCTGGCCGATACGCAGATCCTGTACTCCCTCTACAAGAAGCACCACTGGCTCATGCGCGGGGCGACCTTCTACTCGCTCCACCTGATGCTGGACAAGCACGCGGAGGCCCAGCTGGCCGTCGTGGACGCGCTGGCCGAACGAATCCAGAGCCTCGGCGGTGTCGCGGTCGCGGACCCGCGCCACGTCGCGGAGCTGACGGCCATTCCGCGACCGCCGAACGGTGTGGAGAAGGTCCCCGTCATGCTGTCGCGGCTCCTCGACGCGCACGAGCGGATCCTGATCGACGCGCGGGACGCCGCCGCCCGGATCTCGGCGGAGGGCGACGAGGGCAGCACCGACCTGCTCGTCTCCGAGGTCATCCGCCCCGGCGAGGCGCAGGTGTGGTTCCTGGCCGAACACCTCGTGGACACCCCCCTGGTACAAGGCTGATGAGGACAGGCACGAACGGGAGATCCACAGCATGAGTACAACCTCCCCCTCCACCACCGGCGGCGCCGACGACGTACAGGGCAGCCGGCCGGACGTTCCCCCGGAACGCCGCTTCGAACCCGACCTCCGGTCGATGACCCGGATCAACCTCCGCCCCATCGCCTCCCCCATGCCGCTGGGCTTCTTCACGGTGGCGATCGCCTCCGTGATGACGGGGTGCATGCAGCTCGGGCTCTTCGACACGGAGGCCCGCGGCGCCGTCGCCCTGTGCGTGCTGCCGGCCTTCGCGCTGCAGTTCCTGGTGAGCATCCTGGCGTTCGGCGCCCGGGACGTGATCGCGGCGACGCTGATGGGCGTCTTCGCCGGCAGTTGGCTGGCCTACGCGCTCGTCATGTTCAGCGGCTCGGCCGACGGTCTGCGCGTGCTGGGCGTCTTCAACCTCGCGCTCCTGGTCTTCGGGGCGCTGATGACCGCCGTGACACGGCCCAAGCGCGCGCTGTGGCTCGTCGTGCTGGTCTCCCTGCCCCGCTGGGCGACCACCGGTCTGTCAGGTCTCACCGGCGCCGAGTGGCTCACCCGCACGTCGGGTGCCCTCGGCCTCGTGGTGGCGATCGTCGCGATGTACACGGCCTTCGCCCTGATGCTGGAGGACATGCGCAGTGAGGAGGTCCTGCCCATCGGCCGCAGCGGGCCGGCCCGCAACGCTGTCGAGGGCGGCCTCGCGGTCCAGCTCCGCAACCTGGAACGCCAGGCCGGCGTGCGACGAACGCTCTGACCGTCCCGCGCCCATGAACCCCGCAACCGCACCGTCACCCCGACCGAACAGGAGTTCCCCCATGTCCCGATCCGCCGAACCCACCGTCGTGCTGGTCCACGGCGCCTTCGCCGACGCCTCCAGCTACGCCCGCGTCATCCCGGAGCTGACCGCCGCGGGCCTGAAGGCAGTGGCTCCCGCAGTGCCCAACCGCGGCCTGGTGGAAGACGCCGCGTACATCGCCTCGGTGATCCGTGCCGTCGACGGCCCCGTCGTCCTGGTCGGCCACTCCTACGGCGGCGCGGTCATCACCCTGGCCGGCGTGGAGGAGAACGTCCAGGCACTCGTCTACCTGGCGGGCTACGCGCTGGAGGAGGGCGAGAGCCTGGGCGAGCTGCAGGGGCGTTTCCCCGACTCCGGCCTCGCCGACGCGCTCGTCTTCACGCCGTTCCCCGTGGCCGGATCCACCGAGGCCGGCACCGACGTCTCGGTGGATGTCGAGCGGTTCCCCGCCCTCTTCGCCGCCGACGTCGACCCCGGGCTCGCCGCGGTGCTCGCCGTCTCCCAGCGCCCCCTGGCCGCGCGGGCCTTCTCGGAGGCAGCCCCGGTCGCGGCCTGGAAGAGCAAGCCGTCGTGGGGCCTGGTCGCCACCTCCGACCGGACCATCAACCCCGACGTGGAGCGCTACGGCTACGAGCGGGCCGGCATGACCACCGTCGAGGTCGAATCCTCGCACCTGGTCATGCTCGCCCGGCCCGAGGCCGTGGCCGCACTGATCCAGGACGCGGCCCGGTCCGTCACCCGCTGACCCGCCCGGGCCGCCGGTGCCCGTGCCCGTGCCCGTGCCGAGCCCGCCCCCGGTGGGGGCTCGGCACGGGCGCACGAGCCTCTGACCTCGAACGATTGGTTGATTATGTTCGAACGCTGATAGCTTCGGTCCGCCCCCGGGAACACTCGGCGGGCGAACGGAGGAAGCACACCCATGAGGTTCGGCGCGAGGCTCGCGCTCGCCGTTATCGCCATCGTCGTCACGGCCGCCGCATGTGTCGCCCCTCCCAGCGCTTCCTCGTCCGGCGAGGCCGGGGACTGCGGGCCGTACGCGCGGTACGGCAGCCACCCTGGAACCCACGTCACCGTCTACGCGCCCAGCCGGGACCGGGAAGCAGACCTGTTCGAAGAGACCTGGGCCGGCTTCGCCGCCTGCACGGGGATCGACGTCCAGTACGAGGGGAACGGGGAGTTCGAGGCCCAGATCCAGGTGCGGGTCGAGGGCGGCCACGCCCCCGACGTGGCGTTCTTCGCCCAGCCCGGGCTCCTGGAACGTTTCGCGCGCGGGGGAAAGCTCGAACCCGCGAGCGCGGAGCTCGTCTCCCTGGCCGAACAGGGCTGGTCGGCGGACTGGAACGGCTACGCGACCGTGAACGGCACCCTCTACGGCACTCCGCTGGTCGCGAACGTGAAGTCCTTCGTCTGGTACTCGCCGAAGCTCTTCCGCGACAGGGGGCTGACCGTCCCCCGCACCTGGGCCGAACTGATGGACCTGACGGAGAAGGTCGCCGCATCGGGGGTCAAACCGTGGTGTGCGGGCCTCGAATCCGGCGAGGCCACCGGTTGGCCCGTGACGGACTGGATCGAGGACGTCCTGCTCCGCCAGCAGGGGCCGGACGTCTACGACCAGTGGGTCTCCCACCGGATCCCGTTCAACGACCCGCGAGTGATCCGGGCCATGGACACGGTGGGGTCCGTCCTCAAGAACGACCGCTATGCCAACGGCGGCTACGGACCGGCCCGCTCGATGGCCTCGATCTCCTACCAGGACGGCGGCACGCCGATCCTCTCCGGCGACTGCGCGATGCACCGCCAGGCGTCGTTCTACGCCGAGCACTGGCCGAAGGGCACCCGGATCGGACCGGACGGGGACGTGTTCGCCTTCCTCCTTCCGGGGGCGGACACCACCAGCAAGCCCGTCCTGGGCGGAGGGACGTTCGCCGCGGCATTCTCCGACCGCCCCGAGGTGCGGGCCTTCCGGGAGTACCTGGCGAGCGCCGACTTCGCCCACGCGCGGATGAAGAAGGGCCCCTTCGTCTCCGCGAACAAGGGAGTGGATCCGGCCGACGCCGCCGGCCCGATCGACAAGCTCTCGATCCAGCTGCTCCAGGATCCCCGGACACAGTTCAGGTTCGACGGTTCCGACCAGATGCCCGCGGCAGTCGGCGCGGGCACGTTCTGGAAGGGGGCCGTCGACTGGATCGGCGGCAAGGACACCGAATCGGTGGCGGCGGCCGTCGAACGGTCCTGGCCGAGCCACTGATGCCGTTCGACGTCGTCGCTCAGCAACCCAAGCTGGCCCACCTTCTCCAGGGCGTCGCCGCGTTCTCGGCCGTGGTCGGCCTGATCCTCCTGGCGCTGCACCGGGGGCCGGTACGGCGGCGGGGCGCGGCCTTCCTGCTGCTGGCCCCCGCCCTGCTGCTGCTCACCGTCGGCCTCCTGCTGCCCGGCCTGCACACCCTGGGCCTGTCGTTCACGGGCGACGAAGGGGACACCTGGGTCGGCGTCGACAACTACGTGTGGATGTTCACCGACCCCGAGGCGCTGATCGCGCTCCGCAACACCCTGGCGTGGGTGGTGCTCGTGCCCCCGCTGGTGACGGGGATCGGTCTCCTCTACGCCGCGGCCGTCGTACGGGCGCGGTTCCGGGCGCTCGCCCTGTCCCTCGTCCTGCTGCCGATGGCGATCTCGTTCGTCGGCGCCGGCCTGGTCTGGAAGTTCGTCTACGCCTACCGGCCGGCCGGCGCGGAGCAGATCGGGCTGCTGAACGAACTCGTCGTGGCGTTCGGCGGCGAGCCGAGACAGTGGCTCGTGGACTCCCCCTGGAACATCCTGTTCCTCATCGTGGCGATGGTGTGGAGCCAGGCGGGCTTCGCGGCCTTCCTGCTGGCGGGCGCGATCACGGCGGTTCCCGGCGAGATCGTCGAGGCGGCCCGGCTGGACGGCGCGTCACCGCGGCAGATCTTCCGGCACATCACCGTGCCGTCGATCAGACCCACGCTGCTGGTCGTCGTCCTCACCGAGGTGATCGGCACCTTCAAGGCGTTCGACATCGTCAAGACCATGACCGCCGGGCAGTTCGACACCGGTGTCATCGCCCACGAGATGTACGACCAGTCCTTCCGCTACGGCCGGACCGGCCACGGCGCGGCCCTCGCGGTCCTGCTCTTCCTCCTCGTCACCCCGGTCGTGGCCTACAAGGTCCGTGCGCAGCGGAGCGCGGCGTGAACGGCGTGAGCGGGGAGCGTGGCGTGCGCGGTGTCCGGGAGCGGCTGTCCTCCCGCGTGTTCTCGCTGGCCGCCGTGGTGATCGCGATCCTGTGGACCGTGCCGACGCTCGGTCTGTTCCTCTCCTCGTTCCGTCCCGAGGCCGCGATCAAGACGACCGGCTGGTGGACCGTGTTCGGCTCGCCCCACCTCACGCTCGCCAACTACCGCGAGGTGCTGTTCGGCACCGGGAACGCGTCGGGCCGGCTCGCCGACCACCTCGTCAACTCGATCGTCATCACGCTGCCCTCGGTCCTGTTCCCGCTCGTCCTGGCGTTCCTCGCCGCGTACGCCCTGGCGTGGATCGACTTCAGGGGGCGCGACGCGCTCGTCGTCGGCATTTTCGCGCTCCAGATCGTGCCCCTCCAGATGGTGCTCGTCCCGTTGCTGCGGCTCTTCTCCCGTGGATGGCTGTTCCTGCCCGCCTGGAACGCCACCGGAGCGGCTCGGTTCAGCCAGGTGTGGTTCGCCCACACGGTGTTCGCGTTGCCGGTCGCGGTGTTCCTCCTCCACAACTTCCTGGCCGGACTGCCCCGCGACCTGATCGAAGCGGCCCGGGTCGACGGCGCGTCGCACGCGACGCTGCTGCTCCGGATCGTCCTGCCGCTGGCCCGCCCGGTCCTGGTGACGTTCGCGGTCGTCCAGTTCATCTGGGTGTGGAACGACCTGCTGGTGGCGATGACGCTGTCGGGCGGGACCGCCGAGACCGCTCCGGTGACGGTCGCGCTGGCGGCCATGGCCGGGACGCGCGGCAACGAGTGGCAGCGGCTCACCGCGGGGGCGTTCGTGTCGGCGTTCGTCCCGCTGCTCGTGTTCCTCCTCCTCCGGCGGCACGTCGCCCGGGGTCTGCTCGCGGGGTCCGTCAAGGGATGACACCGGAGGAGACGAGCACGGGCGCCCGGCTGAGCCGGCCGGGTCTGCGCGGCCGGGAAGCCGAGCTGGGACAGCTGCGGGCCATGGTCGATGCGGTGCGCGACGGCGACGGCAGTGGGATGGCCCTGCTCCTCGGCGAGCCGGGGATCGGGAAGACCGCCCTGCTGGAGGAGACCGTCTCGATCGCACGCGCCAGCGGGTTCACCGTCAGCCGGGGGCGCGCCGAGGAACTGCACGAGCTGGCACCGCTGGCGTCGCTGGCCTCGGGCCTGCTGCACGGCGACCCGCCGCTGCTGGCCGCGGAGGACTTCGCGCACCTCGCGGGCCACCACGACCAGCGGGTCTGGCTGGTGGAACGGCTGGCCCGGCTGATCGAGGAGCGCTCGACGGGCGCGCCCGCGCTGATCGCGATCGACGACGTCCAGTGGACCGATCCGCTGAGCCGCTTCGCACTGAACGTCATGCCGGCACGGCTGCTGGCCTCCCCGGTCCTCTGGCTGCTCGCGGGAAGGGAGAACCCGGACCTGCGCGGGGGCGCCACCCGGACGGCGACGCTCGCGCTGCGGCCGCTGTCCGGTGCGGCGCTCGCCGAGGTGGCGCGGGACGTACTCGGCGGGACGGTACCGGATCGCGTCACCGGGCTGCTCGACACGGCCGGCGGTAACCCCTTCCTCGCGGTGGAGGTGCTGGAAGGCATCGCGGCGTCGGGTGCGGACGGGGCCGAGCCGCCGGAGCGGCTGGTGCTCGGGGTCCGCGGCAAGCTGTCCGCGCTCCGACCGGGCACCCTGGAATTCCTGCGGATCGGCTCGGTCCTGGGCCGCGCCTTCCACCTCGCCGACGCCGCCGCCCTGTGCGGCAAGCCGGCCTCGGGCCTCATCGGCGAACTGCACGAGGCGATCGGCGCCGGGCTCGTCGAGGACGACGGCGAACGCCTCGTGTTCCGCCATGATCTGCTCCGGCAGGCGGTCTACGCCGACCTCGCGCCCTCCGCGCGGCGGGCACTGCACCGGGAGGCGGCGAGTCGGCTCGTCGCGGCGGGCCGGACCTCGGCCGACGCGGTCCCGCACCTGCTCAAGAGCGCCGAACCGGGTGACCGGGAGGCGATCCGGCTGCTCGGCCGCGCCGCCTCGGACGTGCTCACCGTCATGCCCGACCTCGCCGCCGATCTGTCCGTGCGCGCCATGGAACTGGTGCCGCCCCACGATCCCGCGGAGTTCGACGTGGGTGAACGGGCCATCACCGCTCTCACCCGTGCGGGCCGTTACACCTGGGCGCGGGAGATCGGCGACGTCCTCCTGGCCCGGCAGCCCCCGTTGGACGTCTTCGCCCGTCTGCAGTCGGTCCTCGGGGACACGCTGTGGCACCTCGACGACATCCACGAGCTGACCCGCCGCTCGACGGCCGCCCTGGGCGTCGTCACCGACCCGGCGGTCCGCGCCCGGCTGACCGCGCGACTCGCGCTCGCCCAGTCCCGCGGCCGCGACCTCGGCAGCGCTCGCGGGACCGCGGAACGGGCGTTCGCCGAGGCGGAGTGCGCGCAGGACCGGGAGGCCCGCGTCGTCGCGCTGTGGGGCCTGGGCGAGATCGCCCTCAACGCGGGCGAGTGTGCGTCCGCCGTCGACCACCACACGGCGCTCAGCGCGTTCGACGCGGCGTTCCTGCCCGAGGAGGTCGTCGCCCGGGTCCACCTGGACGACTTCGACACGGCCCGGCACCTGCTGCGGACGGCGGGCGACGACCCGCTGCGACCCGCGATGCTGATGTGGGCGCAGGGAAGCCTGAATCTGGGGCTCGGGCGGCTCGACGACGCGGAGGCCGACCTCGTCACCACCGAGCGGCTGGAGGCGGACATCCAGGTGCCCGCGAACCTGGTCAACATCCGCGTCCACCGGGGCTGGCTGGCGCTGCTGCGTGGCGATCGCGAGGCCGCGGAGGAACACGTCGAGGTGGTCAGGGCGGCGGTGGCCGGCCGGCCGAACCCGGGGAACCACGCCGCCCACCAGTACCTGGAGGCCCTCCTCGCCGACACCGACGGCGACCACGCGGCGGCGGCCGAACGGTTGCGATCCGCCCAGCGGGACCACCCCTTCGTCCGCTGGAGGCTCCTGCGCACCCGGTTCGTCGAGGCCGTGCAGATCGCCCTGCGGGCCGGAGACCGGGCCCTGGCCGTGGACCTCGCCGCCCAGGCGGCCGACTACGCCTCCCACAACCCCGCCGTGCCGACGGCACAGGGGACGGCCACGCACACGGCGGCACTGGTGAACGCCGATCCCGGCCTCCTGGAACGGTCCGTCCGGATCCTTCTCAACGGGCCCCGGCCGCTGCACCTCGCGGCGGCCCGCGCCGACCTCGGCCGCGCGCTGTCGGCCGTAGGAGACGCCGCCGCGATACCCGCCCTGACGAGGGCCTACGAGGCGTACGCCCACGCGGGGGCCGGCTTCGCGGCCGACCGGGTCCGGGCGGAACTGGACCGGGCCGTGACGGGCTCCGGCCGGCGTCCGGCCCGCCCCCGTCCCAGCCAGGGGTGGGGCGCGCTCACCGCTTCGGAACGCAAGGTCGCCCGGCTCATCGCCGCAGGACACACCAACCGGTCGGCCGCTGCCGCCCTGGTCGTGTCTCCGCACACGGTCAGCACGCATCTGACGTCGATCTTCCGCAAGCTCTCGGTGAACTCCAGGGTCCACCTGACCCGGCTGGTACTCGCGCAGGCCGACATCGAGGCGGCTGGCCCGGCCCTGTCCGCGCACTCTGCGCCCGGGGGCAAGGCCCGGGGCGCCGCACGACAATCGCCAGCGCCTCCCCCGCCATAGCGTGACGGCATTCCGCGCCGCGACGACGCGCGGACCAGCCGAACCGAAGCGAGGAAGACACAGCTATGCCGTACATCACCGTGGGCCAGGAGAACACCACCACCGTCGAGGTCTACTACGAGGACCACGGCACCGGCCGGCCGGTCGTGCTCATCCACGGCTTCCCCCTCGACGGCCACTCCTGGGAGCGCCAGAGCGCCGCGCTCCTCGACGCCGGCTACCGCGTCATCACCTACGACCGCCGCGGCTTCGGCCGGTCCTCCCAGCCGACGACCGGCTACGACTACGACACCTTCGCGGCCGACCTGAACACCGTGATGGAGACCCTCGACCTGAACGACGCCGTCCTCGTGGGCTTCTCCATGGGCACCGGCGAGGTCGCCCGCTACGTCTCCGCGTACGGCACCGCCCGCGTCGCCAAGGTCGCCTTCCTCGCCTCGCTGGAGCCCTGCCTGCTGAAGAGCGACGACAACCCGGACGGTGTCGCCCCGCAGGAGTTCTTCGACGGCATCGTCGCCGCGGTGAAGGCCGACCGCTACGCCTACTACACCGCCTTCTTCGACGACTTCTACAACCTCGACGAGAACCTGGGCACCCGCATCAGCGAGGAGGCCGTCCGCAACAGCTGGAACACCGCGGCCGCCGGCGGTTCCTTCGCGGCCTCGGCGGCGCCGTCGACCTGGTACACCGACTTCCGCGCCGACATCCCGGCCGTCGATGTCCCCGCCCTGATCCTGCACGGCACGGCCGACCGCATCCTCCCGGCCGAGAACACCGCGCGTCCCTTCCACAAGGCGCTCCCGTCCGCCGACTACGTCGAGATCGACGGCGCCCCGCACGGCCTGCTGTGGACCCACGCGGAGGAGGTCAACGCCGCGCTCCTCGCGTTCCTGGCGAAGTGAGGCCGCTCCGGGCCGCCCACCCGCAGTGAGCCCCCCGCCCGCAGTGAGCCCCCCGCCCGCGGCAGCCGGAGGTCCGGCCGCCGCGGGCGCCGGCGCCGGACGGTCAGGACTCCTCCGGCCACGAGGCCCGCGACCACCGCATCCAGACAGGTTCAGGAGAGCAGAAGCACCATGCAGTTCGGCATCTTCACCGTCGGGGACGTGACACCCGACCCCACCGACGACCGCGTCCCGACGGAACACGAGCGCATCAAGGCGATGGTCGCCATCGCCCTCAAGGCCGAGGAGGTCGGCCTGGACGTCTTCGCGACCGGGGAGCACCACAACCCCCCGTTCGTCCCGTCGTCCCCGACCACCCTGCTCGGCCACATCGCCGCCCGCACCGAGAAGCTGGTCCTGTCCACCGCCACGACCCTGATCACCACCAACGACCCGGTGAAGATCGCGGAGGACTACGCGATGCTCCAGCACCTGGCCGACGGCCGGGTCGACCTCATGCTGGGGCGTGGCAACACCGGACCGGTGTACCCCTGGTTCGGCCAGGACATCCGCCAGGGCATCGACCTCGCCAGGGAGAACTACGCGCTGCTGCGCCGGTTGTGGCGTGAGGACGTGGTGGACTGGGAGGGCAGGTTCCGCAC
The DNA here is from genome assembly GCF_042737525.1 of Kitasatospora sp. NPDC059973. NCBI lineage: Bacteria > Bacillati > Actinomycetota > Actinomycetes > Kitasatosporales > Streptomycetaceae > Kitasatospora > Kitasatospora sp. NPDC059973. The sequence goes on from NZ_JBHWUI010000018.1 coordinate 26,553, forward strand.
GCCCCTGCAAGCCTTCACGTCGACGCCGCGGCCGCTGGACGGCGTCGCGCCGTTCGTCTGGCACGGGTCGATCAGGTCGCCCGAGATCGCGGAACAGGCCGCGTTCTACGGCGACGGTTTCTTCCACAACAACATCTTCTGGCCCGCCGACCACACCAGGCGCATGGTCCAGCTGTACCGGCGCCGGTACGCCCACCACGGCCACGGCCGTCCGGAGGACGCCATCGTGGGGCTGGGCGGCCAGGTCTTCATGCGCAAGAACTCGCAGGACGCGATACGGGAGTTCCGTCCCTACTTCGACAACGCGCCGGTCTACGGCCACGGCCCGTCGCTGGAGGAGTTCACCGAGCAGACCCCGCTGACCGTGGGCTCTCCCCAGCAGGTCGTCGAACGGACCCTGTCCTTCCGGGACAGCGTGGGCGACTACCAGCGCCAGCTCTTCCTGATGGACCACGCGGGTCTGCCCCTCAAGACCGTCCTCGAGCAGCTCGACATCCTCGGCGAGGAGGTCGTGCCCGTGCTGCGCAGGGAGTTCGCGATCGGACGTCCGGACGACGTGCCGGACGCCCCCACCCACGCGGCACGGGTCACGGCCGCCGCGACCGTGCGGGAGGTGGGCGCCGCGTGAGGCTGGTCGCCGTTTCCGCGGGGTTGAGCACCCCTTCCTCCACCCGCCTGCTCGCGGACCGGCTGGCCGAGTCGGTCCGCGACGAACTCGCCGTCCAGGGCCGAGCCGTGTCGTCCGAGGTCGTGGAGCTGCGCGAACTGGCCGGCGATGTCGCCAACCACCTCCTGACCGGCTTTCCGGCACCGCGCCTGGCCGCCGCGATCGACGCGGTGACCGGAGCCGACGGCCTGATCGTCGTCACCCCCGTGTTCACGGCCTCCTACAGCGGCCTGTTCAAGTCCTTCTTCGACGTGATCGCCCCGGACGCCCTCGCCGGCACACCGGTCCTGATCGCGGCCACCGGCGGTACGGCTCGCCACTCCCTCGTCCTCGAGCACGCCGTGCGACCGCTCTTCGCGTACCTGCGCGCCACCGTCGTCCCCACCGCGGTCTACGCGGCGTCCGCGGACTGGGGATCCGGAGGAGACCAGTACGCGGACGGCCTGCCCGCCCGCATCCGCCGCGCGGGCGGCGAGCTGGCCGCGCTCCTGGCCGACCGCCCGACCCGGGCCGAACCCGAGGACGACGTCACCGCCCTCGAACGGCAGCTCGCCGACCTGCGCTTCGACTGAAGCCGGTCGCTCCGAGGCGCCGCCTGCCCGGGCGGACCAGCCGTGCCGCATACTGATCCGCCGTACCGCATGTGGACAGCTCTCGTCCCGTGCGGCCCCGGCCGGCGGAGTGAGTGTGAACCGATTGACGACATGGCCCTTCCCCGAGGACGCCGAGGGCGGGGGGACCCCGGTCCGCGGCAGGGAGAAGGAACTGGCGTTCGTCGAGGCGCGGCTCCACGCCCTCGCCCGGGGGGCAGGCGGGATCGTCCTCGTCGAAGGCCCCGCGGGAATCGGCAGGTCGAGGCTGCTCGTGGAGGCCTCGGCCGCCGCGGAACGGCGCGGGACGAGGGCGTTCCGGGGTGGCGCCGACCCCGACGAGCAGTTCGTGCCGCTCAGCCCGTTGCTGGACGGGCTGTTCGCGGGCGAGGAACCGCTCGCGGGCGCCGACCGGCTGCGGGACCTCGCCGCGACGCCCGGCCAACGGTTCTGGCTGCTCCAGGAACTGGGGGACCGCCTGCGGGAGGCCGCTCGGAGCGCGCCGCTGCTCATCGTCCTCGACGACCTCCAGTGGTGCGACGAACTGACGCTCCTCACCTTCCACACCCTCGCGGCCGCACTCGCGCCGCACCCGATCCTGTGGCTGGTCGCCGTACGCCGCGGGAGCGTGCCTCCCCGGGTCCGCACGACGCTGGACAGGATCCGGCAGGCCGGGGCGCACGACTTGCTCCTGGGGCCACTTGGTGACGCGGCGGTCGCCCGGATCGCCGAGGACGCCCTGGGCGCGGTTCCCGACCCGGGCGTCCTCCGTGTCGTGCGCCGCGCCGAGGGTGTACCGCAGTTGCTCAAGGACCTGCTCGACGCGATACGGGACGAGGGGCTGGTGACGATCGAGAACGGCACGGCCCGACTGCCGGCCGGATCCCTCCCCCTGCCGCGACTGCCCTCCGTCGCAGGCCGGCTGACCCGGCTTCCCGCCCCGGCCCGCGAACTCGTGGAGACGGCGGCCGCGGTGGGACGCCCCGTCACCGTGGACCTGCTGGCCGAGCTGCTCGGCAGATCACCGGCGGCGCTGATCGGCGCCGTCCAGGAATCCCTCGACTCCGGTCTGCTCGTCGAAAGGGACGACCGTCTGGAGTTCCGCCACGAGCTGGTCCGTGAGGCCGTGGAAGCCGGTCTCCCTCCCACCTTGCGCGCCACCCTGCGGGGTCATGCCGCCGAGGTGCCACCGGCGCGTACGGCGCCCCCGGTCGCCCCCTGCGCGCCGGTGCCGGTGGGTGGGCGGCTCAGCGACCGGACGGCCGTCGAACGGCTGCGTGCCGCCGCGGCCGATCTCGCGGCCACCGCGCCCGGAGCGGCGGCGGAGCTCAGCCTCAGAGCCCTGGAACTCACCATGGAGGACCCGGCGCAACGGCCGAGGGTCATCGCCGAGACGCTCCCACTGCTCTGGCAGATGGGGCAACCGGCCCAGGCACACGACCTGGGGGCGTCGGCCCTGGCCGCCGGTGGTCTCGGGCCCGACGACGAGGCGCGAATACGCCTCGCCATGGCGCGCCTCGCCAGTCACTTCGATTTCGCCGAGGCCGTCCGCCAGGCCCGCGCGGGGGCGGCACTGCCCGGGATCCCGGCCGCACTGCGGGCCCGGCTGCTCGCCCTGTTGTGCCTGGGCCTGTCGCTGGCGGGTGACCCCGAGGGTGCGGAGCAGACCGCTGCCGAGGCGCGGGAGGCCACCGATGCGGCCCGGGACGGCATCGCCCAGGCCACCATGATGGTGGTCGACTCGGCCCTGTGCTTCTACCGGATGGACTGGAACGAGGCGCTCCGCCGGGCGAGCCGGGCGGCCGCCCTGGCGGCCGGACTGGGCATCACCCCTTCGGTCTGGATTCCGGAGGCGCTGTGGCAGTGCCTGCTGCTGACCGTGGCCGGCCGCACCGCGGAGGCGCTCGCGCTCGCCGAGGCCGGGGTCCACGACACCCGCCACCGGGGCCGGGCGGCGGCCGCGCGCATGTGGCTCATGCACCGCGCCCGGGCGCTCCTGGACGCCGGGCGGCTGGCGGAAGCCCGGGCCGATGCGGAAGCCGCCGCCGACATGAGGGGTGCGTTCGACGGCGGAGACCTCGCCGAACTCATGCTCCTGTACACGCTGACGCGAGTGGCGATCCACACCGACGACCGCGAAGCCGCCCAGCGGTGCGCGGCGCAGGCGCGGCGCGTGCGGGGTACGGGCGCACCGCTCGCCCGTAGCGTCAGTGCCTGGATGCTGGTTCAGCTGGCGGACTTCGACGGCCGGCCCGACCGGGCCCTGGCGGAACTCCACGAGGTGCTGGCGGCGCTCGCCGAGGAACGGCCGGCCCTGGTGAGCCCGGTCGACCCGATGGACACTCCCGCCCTCGTCCGCATGGCCCTGCGCGCCGGCGCGTCCGACCGGGCCGCCCCGGCCGTCGAGGTGGCCGAGCGGCGAGCCGCGCGCAACCCGGACTTCACGATCCTCGCCGCCAGTGCCGCGCACGCCCGCGGGCTGCTCGACAACGATCTGGCGCACCTCCGGCACGCCGTCCGGCTGTACGAGGGGTGCTCACGCCCGATCGCCCGGGCGTCGGCGCTGGAGGACGTCGGACGCAAGCTCGCGACCACCCGCAGGCCCGAGGCGGTGCCGTACCTGGACAAGGCGCTCGTGCTCTACGGCCAGGCAGGCGCCGAGCGGCACGTCGCGCGGGTCCGTCGACGCCTGCGGGCCGCCGGAGTGCGCCGACGCCCCTCGCCGGCCGGATCGGCCAAGGAATGGCCCGAGCTGACGGCGTCCGAGCTCCGGGTGGCGCGGCTCGTGGCCCAGGGGCTGACGAACCCGCAGGTGGCCGCAGAGCTCTCCGTGTCGCCCCACACGGTGGGCTCGCACCTGCGCCGCGCCTACACCAAGCTCGACATCGCCTCCCGGGCGGAGCTGGCCCGACTGGTGGAGAGGCGCGACAGCGGAGAGTGATCGCTTCGTATCCCCTGTCGGCGCCGTACCTATGGACCCTTCATGCGATGTGCGGACATCGCCGTCTCCTCAAAATGATCAACAGCTGCGGAAAGGAAGCGTTCCGCGGGGAACAGTTGGTCGAGAGAGGAACAGCGCATGACCGCAAGGCTCCAGCGAGCCCGCCCTGGCAGCCCTGGACTCCAGGCGCTCGTCGACGAACTCGCGGAGCAGCTCGGCCGGTCCGTCGCGATCGATGATCCGCTGGTCCGGGTGGTCTGCACGAGTCGCCATTTCGGCGACGAGGACCCGGTACGCATCGGCACGCTGCTCCAGGGCCGTGCCGACAACGCGACGATCCGCTACGTGCTCGCCCAAGGAGTGACCCAGTGGCCCAGGGCCGGATTCATCGAGGGCCGTGACGACCTCGGGCTCCTGCCCCGCTACGTCGTGCCGCTGCGCGAGCGCGGACACCTCCTCGGGCTGCTCATGGTGGTGGCGCCCGAGATGACGCTCGAACCGAAGGAGACCGAAGCCATCGGACGGGCCGCCGGCCTGATGGCCGCCCAGATGTACGTCGAGCAGCTCGGCGCCGACACCCGGAAGACCGACGAGCAGACCCTGGTCCTGGAACTCGTCGACACCAACGTCGTCACCCGCACCGCCGCGCGCCGGCGGGCCGTGGAACTCGGGCTGCTCGGGGAGGCCGAACACGTCCTGGTCACCCTGGTCAAGCTGCGCCGCGGCACGGAGCCCGTGCGGCAACGCGAAGCGGCTCTGTGGGGGGCGCTGGAGGGCTTCCGGCACACACGTTCGGCGCACGGCGCCCTCGCGGTCGACCAGGACCGGGCGGTCCTGCTCCACGTGCGTGAGCGGCCTCCCACCCCGCCCGAGGTCGCCGCCCAGTCGGCCCGCATCCTCGACGAACTCGCCACCTTCCTGGAACCGTCGGCGGCTCCGGTCATCGGTGTCGGCGGGCGTCACCCGGGCCTGCAGCACGCCTGGCGGTCGTACGAGCAGTCCCTCGTCGCGGCCCGGGCCGCGCGCCGGATCCCCTCGCTGCGAAGCATCGGCGACTGGGACCTGCTCGGGGAGTTCGCCGTGCTCCTCCAGCTCCCCGAGCACGCGCTGAACTCCTCCCTCGTCCCCGAGCCACTGCGCACCCTGAACGAGGCCCACGGCGACGACCGGCTCCGGGACACCTTGCGCTGCTTCCTCGAACACGCCGGATCGATCCCCAGGACCGCCGAGGCGCTGCGGCTCCACCGCACGTCGCTCTACTACCGCCTGCGCCAGATCCAGGAGATCACCGGCCTCGACCTCGACGACGGCGGTCACCGGCTCACGCTGCACCTGGGGCTCAGGATCGAGGAACTCCTCGCCACCGGGGACGACCGGGCCGCCTGATCCCCCGCCGGCCCCTGCCGGCCCCCACCGGTCCCCGGGCGGCCCTCGCCGGTCCTCGCCGGTCCTCGCCGCTTCGACAAAGCGAGAAGGATCCGCGACCCGATTCCTACAGCGCGCGGTGGTGGCGGCGAAGGGCCGTGATCGAAGATGTGAGAGACGGCGCGGGCACGACCACAGGCCCGTGGCCAGGGAAGGAAGAGGTCATGAAGGAACTGATCACCACCGACGGGACACGCCTCGCCTACCGGGACACCGGTGGCGAGGGCATCCCCCTGGTCATGCTCCACGGCTGGGGCCAGACCCAGGCGATGTTCCGCCACCAGGCCGAGAACCTGTCGCCCGGCCGTCGCGTGATCACCGTCGACTTCCGGGGCCACGGGCTGTCCGACAAGCCGAAGCACGGCTACCGCATCGCCCGGTTCTCCCGCGATGTGCTCGAACTCGTCGACCATCTCGGGCTGGCGCGGTTCGACGCCCTGGGGTGGTCGATGGGCGTCTCGGTCTGGTGGAGCTTCATCGATCAGTACGGCACCGGACGCATCCGCCGCCTCGTCGCCGTCGACCAGCCGGCGGCCGTCGCCGCCGTCCCCTGGACGACCGGGGAGGAGCAGCAGCAGTCCGGCGCCATCTTCGACGTGTCGCAACTCCTCGAACTGCTCGCCGCGCTCGCGGCCCCCGGAGGTGACGTGGTCCGCGGCGACTTCGTGCGCGGCATGTTCTCGGGCGAGCCGGACCCGGAGATCCTCGCCTTCGTCGCACAGGAGATCACCTCGACGCCCGCCTACGCCGGCGTCCCCCTGCTGTTCGACCACTGCACCCAGGACTGGCGCGACGTGCTTCCCCGGATCGATGTGCCGACCCTGGTGATCGGCTGCGAGGGAAGCCATGTGAACCCCGAGTCGCAGCGCTTCATCGCCCGCCAGATTCCCGGCGCCCGAATCCATGTGTTCACCTCCGAGGCGGCGAATTCGCATTTCCCGTTCCTCGAGAACCCGGCGGCCTTCAACGCGGTGGTGGAGAAGTTCCTCGCCGAGGAACCGGACCTGAGAGCGTAGACCGCCTCCGTGTCCGTTCCGGCAGCCGCGCGAACGGCTGCTCCACCGCAAAGAACCTAGGCCTGGAGGTCTCATGACCCAGTCAGTGATGTCACGCGCGCCGGAAAGGGAGGAACACCGACCAGCCGCTCTCCGGCCGGTTTCCTCCTCCGAATGGCTCGTCGAGATTCGTTCCGGTATACCGAGCGAGGGGGACGGCAACTTCCTCTATCTCGGGATGCACGTCCGGGGGTCGGCGACCAGCGTCCGCGAAGGGGCCAGGACGGCGCTGGAGCCGCACGACCTGGTCTTCTGCGACCCGGCGAGGCGCCACCTCCTGCAGTTCGGCGACGACTGCCGCATGATCTTCTTCCGGGTGCCCCGCGGCTATCTGGGAGTCACGAAGTCGGAGCTGGACCAGGTGGTGGGTGTTCCCGTGCCCGGCGGCGACGGGCTGGGGGCGCTGGTGTCGGACTTCCTGTCCGCGCTCGCCGACAAGGCCGACTTCCGCCGGTCCAGGCCCGGGGACCGGCTCGCCCGTACGGCCGTCCACCTCCTGTCCGTCCTGCTCATGGAACTCCTCGGGACCGGGGCGGAGGGCGAGGAGGCCGAGGCACCGACGGTCGGCAGCGAGATGCTGTCCCGGATCCGGTGCTACATCGAGGAGCACCTCATGGACCCGGACCTCTCGCCGGAGTCGATCGCACGCGCCCACCACATCTCCGTCCGGTACCTGCACAAGCTCTTCCAGCACGAGGGCACCACGGTGAGCCAGTGGGTGCGGCGACGCCGGCTGGAGTCCTGCAGGGTCGAGCTGAGCCGGTCCAACCGCCGGTTCACCGTGGCGGCGGTGGCCCACCGCTGGGGCTTCAGCAGCCCCTCGCACTTCAGCCGCACCTTCCGGGGCGCGTACGGCATGACCCCGAGCGAATGGCAGTCGTTGGCGACCTCGGCCGTCGCCAGCGCCCCGCACGCGGCCTGACACCGAGAAGAGAACCGCCATGACCACCCCCACCGTCGTCCTCGTACACGGCGGCTTCGGCGACGCAGCGGCCTGGATAGGCGTCATCTCGGAACTGCGCAGCCGCGGCATCCCGGTGATCGCACCGCCGAACCCCCTGCGCGGCCTCGCCTCCGACGCCGCCTACGTCACGTCCCTCGTCTCCCAGATCGCCGGCCCCGTCCTTCTCGTCGGCCACTCCTACGGCGGTGCGCTGATCACCGTGGCCGGCGCCGCGGAGAACGTCGTCGGACTCGTCTACATAGCCGCGTACGTGCTCCACGAGGGCGAGTGCCTCGGCGATCTGGAGAGACGCTTCCCCGACTCCTCACTCACGGGCAATCTGAAGAGGTGGACCTACCCGCTCGTCGACGGCGATTGCGCGGTCGAGGTCACCATCGACGAGGCGGCCTTCCCCGCCGTCTTCGCCGCGGACGTGACGGAGGAGGTCGCCGGGGTCCTGGCAGCGGCCCAACGCCCGGTCGCCACTGCGGCCTTCACCGAGACGGCATCCGCCGCCGCCTGGCAGCTGAAACCGTCCTGGGCCCTGGTGGCCGGAGCCGACCGCGCGATCAACCCGGCGGTCCAGCGCTTCGGCGCCGAGCGGGCCGGGTCCGTCGTCGTCGAGCTCCCGGACGCCTCCCACGCCGTCGCCCTGTCGGAGCCCAAGCAGGTCGCCGATCTGATCCGGGACGCCGTGCGGGCGACGAGCTGACCGAAACGCACCGAGTGGCGCGTACGAATCCCGGTTCGTCCGCGCCACGTCGCTTTTCGAATCGCGTGCACCAGAGGTCAAGAACGCGTGCGTGGAACGGCTCGACGACATCCGGAACACCGGTAATTTCCATGAAGGCGAAAGGAACCGCAATGCAGCTCCCCCTCGAAAAGACGATCAGCGCGAGACTGATGACAGCAGCGTGCGAATGGCATGACATGACCTTGCGCATGAGGCATTCACCGGACGACGCACTGGCAGTCCGAATGGACCTTTTCGCAGCCGAGGACGATCCACCGGCCGCGACCTGGGTATTCGGCCGGGATCTGCTCGCCACCGGGCTCATCCTGCCGACAGGTGAGGGAGACGTACGCGTCCGGCCCCACGGCGAGGACGAGACGGACGTCGAGCTCATCTCGGGGCAGTCCTGGTGCGTCGTCAGGATGGCGTCGGCCCATGTGCGCGACGTGGTGGCCAGGACGCAGTGGGCCGAGGAGCGCTGGGAGGACAAGGCACAGGCCGAGCTCGACGGGGTTCTGGCGGAGATCCTTGCCAGCGGTATCAGGAATGCGGATTCCTAGGCTTCAAGGACCGCCCGCGCCCGCGCCGAAACGCTGACCATCCGCGTTCGCACAGCCGCTGCCCCGCCACGCCCCCGGCTGCTCCCCGCCCCGCACTGGCGCAGCCCCGCCCGGTCCGCACCGCCCCGCCCGGTCCGCACCGCCCCGCCCGGTCCGGCCGGGAAAACGACCGGCCGGCGTCTGATCCGGAACTGCCCGGACGGGCCAGAACCGGTGCGTGCAGAGGAAAGCCGCCTCCCCCCGGCTCCCTAGATTCGTCCGTACCGCGTCCGCACCGTGCCGGCCTTCCGATGTCGGCAGGACCACACCTGCACGGAGTGCACCCATGCCTTTCCTCCCCGTCGACGAGGAGAACTCCAGCGTCATCAACCTGTACTACGAGGACCACGGCACCGGTCGGCCCATCGTGCTCATCCACGGCTGGCCGCTCAACGGCGCGTCCTGGGAGAAGCAGGAGGCCGCGCTGCTGGCCGCCGGCCATCGCGTGATCACCTACGACCGCCGCGGCTTCGGCGCCTCCGACAAGCCGTCCTTCGGCTACGACTACGACACCTTCGCGGCCGACCTCGACGCCGTACTCACCCACCTCCACCTGCGCGACGTGGTGCTCGTCGGCTTCTCCATGGGCAGCGGCGAAGTCACCCGCTACCTCGGTACCTACGGCTCGGAGCGCATCTCCAGGGCCGTGATGCTCGGCGTGGTGCCTCCGTTCCTGCTGAAGACCGAGGACAACCCGGACGGTGTCGACGGCATCGTCTTCGAGGAGATCCAAGGCGCCATCCGCGCCGACCGCCCCGCCTTCATCGCCGGATTCCTCGCCGACTTCTACAACGTGGACGTGCTCGGCGGCGACCGGGTGAGCGACCAGGTCGTCCAGTACAGCTGGAACATCGGTGTTTCGGCCTCCGCGAAGGCGACCGTGGACTGCGTCCCGACCTGGCTCACCGACTTCCGCGCGGACCTGCCGAGGATCGACGTCCCCGTCCTGATCATCCACGGCGACGCCGACCGCACCCTGCCGCTGCGCTCGACCGCCGTCCCGCTCTCGAAGGCCATCGCGGGCGCCCGCCTGGTGGTGCTCGAAGGCGCCCCGCACGGTCTCATCTGGACGCACGCCACCGAGGTCAACAAGGAGTTGCTCGCCTTCATCGGCGAGTGATCGACCGCTCCCCCGTGCCCTCCTCCGCCTTTTCCTCCGCTCCCCTCTTCCTGCTCCCCGAAAGCGAGATCGCATGTCGAGCATGCCCGTCGCCGGGATCCGTCCCGGCCCCTCGGCCCCCGACGCCTCCCCCGACCACACCGCCGACCTGGTCGTGCGCAACGCCAAGGTCTACACCGGCGACCCCCTGCGCCCCCGGGCGAGCGCGGTCGCGATCCGCGCCGGACTGATCACCGCCATCGGCGACGATGCCGACGTCCTGCCGCAGGTCGGCCCGCGCACCCGCGTGGTCGACGCCCTCGGCCGGCGAGCCGTCCCCGGCCTCAACGACTCGCACCTGCACGTTATCCGGGGCGGCCTCAACTACGTCATGGAGCTTCGCTGGGACGGCGTGCCGACGCTGCGCCAGGCACTGGCCATGCTGCGCGCCCAGGCCGAACGCACCCCTCCGGGCCAGTGGGTGCGGGTGGTGGGCGGCTGGTCCGCCGACCAGTTCGCCGAGCGCCGGCTTCCCACCCTCGCCGAACTCAACGCCGCCGCCCCCGACACCCCGGTGTTCGTGCTGCACCTGTACCAGTCGGCGCTGCTCAACCGGGCGGCACTGCGGGCCGCGAGCTTCACCCGGGACACCCCCGACCCGGTCGGCGGGCAGATCGTGCGCGCACACGACGGTGAGCCGACCGGCATGCTGCTGGCCGCCCCGGGCGCCCTGCTGCTGTACTCCACCCTGGCCAAGGCACCGACCCTGGACGAGGCCGACAAGGCGACCTCCACCCGGCACTTCCTGCGCGAGCTCAACCGCTTCGGGCTCACCTCCGCCATCGACGCGGCGGGCGGCTTCCAGAGCTTCCCGGAGAACTACGGCACCGTCACGGAGCTGGCGAAGAACGGCCAGCTGACACTCCGGATCGCCTACCACCTCTTCCCGCAGACCGCCGGGCAGGAGCTGGACGACCTGCGGCGCTGGGTGGAGACCGTCCGCCCCGGCGACGGGGACGAATGGCTGCGGCTCAACGGGGCCGGGGAGAACCTCACCTGGGCGGCCGCCGACTTCGAGAACTTCTCCGAACCGCGCCCCGAGCTCGGCCCGTACGAGGCTGGGTTCGAGCAGGCGGTGCGCCTGCTGATGGAGCACGACTGGGGCTTCCGGCTGCACGCGAGCTACGACGAGACGATCCGCCGCGATCTGGCGGTCTTCGAGCGGCTGGCCGCCGAGGGCCTGTTCCCCGGTGGGAACCGCTGGCTCTTCGACCACGCCGAGACGGTCTCCACCGCGAGCCTGGACCGGATCGCGGCGCTCGGCGGCGCCGTCTCGGTGCAGAACCGGATGTCCTTCCAGGGCGAGGCGTTCGTCCGACGCTACGGCGCGGCCGCGGCCGCCGACGCCCCGCCGGTGCGGGCGATGCTGGAGCGCGGCCTGACGGTGGCCGCTGGCACCGACGCCACCCGGGTCTCCTCCTACAACCCGTGGGTGGCCCTGCACTGGCTGGTCTCCGGACGCGCCGTCAGCGGACGTACGCTCCGCCCGGCCGAGGGCCGGCTGAGCCGCGAGGAGGCGCTGGAGCTGTACACCCTCGGCGGCGCCCGACTCACCGGCGAGGAGGACGTCAAGGGCCGTCTCCGGGTGGGAAGTTACGCCGACCTCACGGTCCTCAGCGCGGACTACCTCACCGTCCCCGAGGCGGACATCCCGCACATCGAGTCGGTACTCACCGTGGTCGGCGGCCGCATCGTGTACGGCGCCCAGGAACACGAGGGCCTCGCCCCGGAGTTGCCGGCCGTGGTCCCGCTGTGGAGCCCGGTGGCCCGCTTCGGTGGCTACCAGGCCACCCCGGCGCCGAGCCTGTCCGGTGTCCGGCAGGCCGAGCGGCTGGCCGAGGCGGCGGCCGACTCCGACGAGCAGCGCGCCTGGCGCGCGGCCCGCGGCCAGTGGGTGCCCGGACAGGCCGGCGGCCCCGCGCTCGACGACCCCTGCTTCCTCTGAGTCGCCCGTTCCGAACCACCCGCTTCCGGGCCCGACCGTTTCAACGCCGTGCGCCGCCGGGCCTTGCCGCTCGGGCGGCGCACGGCGCTGCCCGGCGCGAGCCGCGGGAGGGCCGCCTTGCGACGTCCCTCGCCTCCCCCGCCCCGTCTCCGTACCCGCCGCGCGGATCCACGACCGCCAAGCGCCCCGCCCGCGACCTCCTCGACGCCGAGCACGCCGGACAGCCGCACGACCCCAGCCGCAGCCACTTCGCCCGGCTCGTCCGCGAAGCCGCGGCCACCCACCGCGACCCACTGATCTGACCGCCTGCCGCACCACCCGCCCACGGATTCCCCGGAATTCCGCCCGCACCCGGGCCGGCCGGCGCCCACAGGACACCCACGGCCGACACACCTGGCCCGACACACCTGGCCCGACATTCAGTGACACTACGTAGCCGCATCGACGGCAGGAGACGTCCGACGGCCATGCCGAACGCTCGCCGGAGGAGCCAGTCCCTGTATCACGAACGTGAGTATCCAGAAATAGCACCCCCTGATACCCCACCATGGCCCCAGCTCCAGACCCGCAGGCGGTTACGTACCGGGCCACCTGACCTGGGACGTCGCCAGAGCCGCCGTGAACACCATCGAAGCAAGGCTCCACCTCGTCGAGGCCCGCACCCAAGGCGGCCGGGACACCACCGACCTCGACGTCGGCTCGCCGAACCCGCTCTTCAGCCACGCGGCCTGACCAACGCACTCCTGAGGTCGGCTCAGCGTTCCGAGCCGCTCCGGCCTCCGGGGCCGACAAGCACCCGGGATTCCCGGCCCACAGCTGACACCCCATAAACGTGCGCCCGTCGCGACAGATGACGCCGCAGGTTCTGTCGGCATGCCCATTTCCTGCGAATCCGGGCCCATTTCAGCGCCGAAGAGGCGACCGGTCCGCGATCGACGGCACACGGATTCCCAGCGAATGAACAAATGCCCCGTCACAACCAGGCCAGAGGGGCCAGGCCTCCGGAGACGTGCTCAGCGAGGCGGTGTGAACGAGCGTTCACGACCACCTTGCGACCACAAAGGAAAAGGCCGTTCTCATCATTTCGATAAGAACGGCCTCCGACCTGCGAAATTGCTGGTCGGGACGACAGGATTTGAACCTGCGACCCCTTGACCCCCAGTCAGGAAGGGTTCCCCTATTCCTGCCTGAAATGCGCCCGCACGCACGTCGTGCGTGTGCAGATGAGCATGTTTCGCGCACCTCGTGCGGCAGCGCGCATGACGTGTGGTCCCCAGCTGGTCCCCAGGTCAGGGGCTTGACAGAGGGTCCGAGTGGCGTTCATGTCTCCAGGGTAGCGCCACTCCGACCGTGGTTCCAGTGATTCCCGCGGATCGCCCAGAAAGTCACCGCTCAGGCGTCCAGCACTGCCGGGCGAAATCAATCCGACCCGACCGAAGTCCAGGCAGAGAATACCCATCATAAATCCCGGCATCCCTCACCCCCTTCGAGCTCAGGGAAATTATTGACGCTCGCCATCGTGCATTCCGAAGGCCGGTCTGGGGCTCGCCACCACCGCACCGTGCGTGCTCCGTGTTGTACGAGCCCAACAATCCACGGCCGACCGGCGGACGCCTTCTCCCGACCCGCGGCCCTCTCTTGCGAGCAGCGACCCCGTGCGGGCTGATGCTGCGCGATCAAGCTGCCCTACCCACCGAACGGGCTCCGAGGTCACCCTCGCGGCGTGTCGCCAGCGCGCGTCCCAGTCGATCGCGAGCCTCTCCTGCCCGGATCACAAGTGGTAGGTGAAGCGCAAAGCGCCGCCCTCCTCGCGGTAGTACCCGCGTCCCCGCGCGCCGAAGGGGTTGGGGAGCATGTGCACCTGGAGCCCTTCGGAGTCGAGGACCGAGGTGATCACCAGCAGCCGCCAACGGTCGTGGCTGGCATGCTGCTGGGCTGCCCGGACCTCGCTCTCCCCGAGTTCAATCTGTCCGCCCTGCCCCTGCGTCGCCTTGACCTCGAACATCAGGGGCTGCTTGCCGGAGCCGACCCGGAAGTCGAAGCCCAGACCATCGTCCCCCGGTGTGCCCGGGAACGCACCGCGACGGTTGGTGGAGACCCAGCTGCTCTCGTCGGTGCCGGGGTACTGTCGGCACAGCCAGTGGTAGGCATACCACTCGCCCGCGTAACCGATCGCTGTCCGCTGAGCCTGGGAGAGTCCGCTGTCCGCCCGGCCACGGCCGCCGCCCAGACGGTGCCTCGCGCCGCTCCCCCCGCTCCGCGGCGCGACCGGGGTGAGCTGGGCGAAGTGGTGACGACCGCCGACCAGTTCGGGCCGGGCCTCCAGCGCTTCGCGCAGTACAGCGGTCAGTTCGGTGAAGTCGCCGGAGTGCACATCGAGCTCCCGGCTCCCCACCGAGATGAGCCGTCGGGCGCGCTCCCTCGCTGCACGGGCCCGGTTCGCCTCGTTCCGTACCTCGTCCAGGTCCTCCGGAGTCAGCCCATGGCGGTCGAGGTCCGCCGTACAGGGCAGGTCACCCGGCCACTGCCCGAGCGCGGCCAGCCAGGCGACCACATCGTCCGGGCCCAGCAGTCGAAAATCGAGCGCACCTGCCGCCTCCAGCCGGGCGGTGACCTCCTCTCCCGGGTCGAGGGCCGACAGCGCGTCGGGCAGCGTCCGGCCGGACGCCGTCACCAGGGCGACGAGGTCCTCCGCCTTGCCCGCGATCACGCTCTTGTTCCGGCCGCGCGCGTGGTCGATCGGCGGCAGCGGGTCCCCCTCCTCCGGGACCGGCCCTCCCAACCGTACGACGAGTGCATCCTCGACCTGCGCCCGCAGCAGTCCGGTATTCACGACGTCGACGTCGAGGGCCCAGGCCGAAGGCGCCGTGATCCAGTCGAGGGTACGGAGCTCCGGCCAGTCGGCCAGCGGTCGCCTGGCGTCGAACTCTCCCAGGGCCGACCAGCGGAGCCGGTTCAGCAGCTCCTTCCGGTGCAGGTCCACAAACGCCCGGAGCGCCTCCTCGTGCGCCTCGCCGTGACTGATCGGCTGGTAACGCGGAGCCAGGGCGGCCAGGGTGTGGTTCAGCGCGCCGAAATCGATCCCGAGCGCCGCCCTGAGTTCGTCGGTCGACCGGGCCGCGCGGGCCTCATCGACGAACTGCTCCGCCGTCACCGGAAGTTCGCTCACACAGGAGCGCAGCGCAGCCGTGAGGTCCTGGGTGTCCCGGGGCGTCGGCTCGGTCAGCTCGTCGGCCTTCGGCCGGCCGAGAAGGTGCACGAGCAGCGGGTAGCCCCGCTGCAGGACACCACTGACGGCTCCGTCGATCCGGCGGCCGGTCTGTTCGAGCTGGTGGGCGGAGAGGCCGAGGGCTCTGGCGAGTTCCTCCTGCGCTGGGGCCCGCAGGTCGGCGTGGGCGTCCCCGAGTTTAAGAGCGGCCAGCTGTAGCCGGTCGCCGAAGCTGCGGTATCCGAGCAGGTCGGCCATCGCGACCGCAACCCGGGCGACCTCTCGCCAGCTTCGGTCGCTCTCCCGGGTCAGCAGTAGCGGGTGCTTGGCATCGGGCAGTGGCAACACTCCGTCCAGCCGGTCCGGCACGCTGACCGGCTCCTCGTCGAGGGTGACCTCCCAGTCGGTGTAGCGATGCAGTCGAACCTCACGGAGCGCGGCCGTCAGCTCGGCAAGGGCGGTGTCGCTCGGCCGGGGCGCGTGCGGATCGTGGTCGGCCAGTGCGGCCACCGCCAGGGTCAGCCAGGGGAACTCGTCAGCCAGCGGCTCGCCCATGACCGCCGGGTCCACCAACTCGCCGTCGACGGTCGCCGCGAACTCCAGGGAGTCCACGGCTCGGACCGCACCGGGGCAGGTCTTCTCGAGCAGGTCGCAGACCTGCCGGGCGATGCCGGGAAGCACGAGCAACGGCTGTTCCATCTCGCGGATCAGGCGGGCGGCCAGGTTGTCCCGGTCACCGGTGACGTACAGCACCGCGCTGTCGTCGACGAGGTCGGCGAGGGGTACAGCCACCATCCGGTCCCCGGCTTCGGCGAGCAGGACGCCGTCCTCCGGGAGTTCGGGGTCGGGCTGTGCGACGAGTTCATTCCAGGCACGCTCGTTGGCACGCTGGGCCAACGGCCAGTCGTCACCTCGGACCGCGCCGTCCTCCAGGAACCGGCCGAGTGCTGCGACCAGGCGTGCGCTGTCCTCCGGTTCACCCCAGGTGGGCAGGCCAGCCTCGCCCAGGCGGTCGCGGACCGGCTTCGGCTCGAGCAGTTGGCGCAGCCGCCGGTCGACCGTCGGCGCGAAGGCGGGCTCCTCCTCCGCTCCAGGCGGGCAGTACCAGGCCTCGGCTGGGCGCACCCAGCGAACCGCGCGGTCGGCGCCCCGTACTGGCAGCCAAGGCTGCCGGTGGACGAAAGCCTCCAGCGGCGTCCGCACGTACTCGTGGTTCGTCTTGCGGCTGCTCTCACTCGTCCAGACCGTCCTGAAGCGCTCCGGCGTCCACGTCGCCAGCCCTCGCAGCACGAGCCGGGCGTACGCCAATCGGGCCGCCTCGCCGAGCTGCCCCACGACCTCCTGGCCCGGCAGCCGATAGGCGTGGCCACCGTTATAGGGCGTCTGGGGGTACCACGCGGAGGACCATCGTCGCTCCAGGTGCTGCTCCCACTGCTCGTCGACCCCCTTCGGGAGGTTCGCCATCCTGAGAAGGTTGGCCGTCGTCAGAGCGCCGCCGTTGGCACGCCGCCTGGCCCCCTCCGTGACGACGGGTATCAGTCCGTCGGTGACCCCCACAGCGGTCAGGAAGTCGCGCCATTCGTCCAGGGTCTCGCCCCGCTTCGCCAGTGTCTCCGGCGGCGCGATCAGGCGCTTCGCGATCCACCGGAGCGCGGACGACAGCTCACGCCCGTCCGCCACCACCGTTGCAAGATCGTCCCCGGTCGTGCCCGTCCATCCTGTGCCGAAGGCCGCCCCAGAGGCCCGGATCAGCGCCCCGTCGGCCGAGGGTACGTAGAGGCCCACCGAGGACAGCGCCAGCTCTCCTGCGAACTGCCTCGAGCGCCACAGCCGGAAAACGAACCGGAGGGCCTGGAGACGCAGCTTCTGATCCGCACTCTCGACCAGAGCCAGCCGGACATGCTCCAGCAGGCCCTTGGCGTCGAACGGCCGGACGAGACCGGCCGACTGCAGGAAGAACCGGACCCGCTGCCGGCGCCCACCGTCGTCGTTCTCGGCCCAGCTCAGATCCGCGTGCAGGCAGAAGAGCCGCTTGCCGAGCACAGCGGGCACCGCGAGCGTCCCCTCGTCAGCCCGCTCGACGTTTCCGGGCTGGAAGAACGCCTGCCGCCGCTTTTCCCGCTGCCCTGGCTTATCGTTGTCGCCACCGCCGTTCGCGCACCGGAGCGTCCCGTCCTCGGCCAGCAGGATCTTCCGGCCGCGCAGCACCTCCCCGTCGTACTCGAAGAGCGTGGCGAGGTCCGCGTACAGGGCTTCCCAGTCCCGGACGGACTCGCCAGCCCGGGGCAGCGGCATCGTGGCCACGATCCGTTCCACCAGGTCCGCCAGCACCGACCGCGGGGGATCCAGCGGGTACCTCAGCGCTCGGCACATCGCCGCCAGTCGCCTGAGCCGCTCGGTGCCGACCTCCGGATCCACCACCGCGATCCCGGCCGCGTGTGCCTTCTCCGGTGTGAGCAGGGCGAGTTCGGATTCCGGCCAGAGAGTGGCACTCCGCGGTGTCGTCCAGCCGGCCTCCTGTGGAGCCCCCTCGATCCGCACCGCCGGCACGATGGCTACCTCGCCCAAGTCGCGGTCGTGCACGCGCCGGGCCGCCGCCGGCAGCAGTCTCGCGGTCGGGCCCGTCGACTCCCAGCTCACCAGGTCCACCGCCATCTGCCGCATCCGCGGCCCTGGCAGCCTTCGTAGCTGCTCGGACGCTGCCAGACAGGTCTCGGCCGCCACTTCGAACAGCAGCCTGTTCAGGGAGTGCTCATGGTCCAGGTCGGTGCGGTCCATCTTCGTGTAGAAGGGGGCGTTGAGGTGGCCGGGAAAAGGTGCAAGGACTTCTTCCCCCAACGGCAGGAAGGTGAAGGTCTGCCCACGCCTCGGTCTGGCGGCTGCCACCGGCAGCGCCACCTCCACCACTGCCGGCTCGGCCCATTCCCGCCAGGACTCGTCCAGTCGGCCCTCCTTGACCGCCTCCTCGACGGTGGACCGGAGGCGCTCGTCGTCCACGGTGTGACGCGCGATCACGAAGAGCCCAGCCGGGCCGAGATCGACCTCAGCGAGCGAGACGGCAAGGGCAGCCGTGCCGACGACCGAGGAGGGGGCAGCTGGCTTCAGTGACCGCTCGACGCGGGTCAGCTCGCTGACGGTCTCCACCGCACCGGCGACGCGCCGCTCCAGCACCAGACTGGACAGCCTGTCCAGGAACAGCATCACCGGAGCCTTGGCAGAAGCCAACTCCTGCATGCGGCGCCGGACTTCATCGAGCGAGGCCCTATTGCGCAGCGGGAGCCGGACCACCGTGACGCTCCCGGCTTCGGCCAGCTGCGCACAGGCCTGCGGCACCTCAGCCACCGGGTAGGGAATCTGGAACGGTGGCAGCTTCTTCACCGCTCGCCGGGCGGCCTCCCGGTCCCCCAGCAGAGCCGCCAGCTCCTCCTCCAAGGCGAACCGGAAGCAGTAGCCGTCCAGCACTGCCGGGCCGGTCCCCTCGCTGCGGGCGCTGTAGATCTCCGGTGCGTCCGTGATCTGCAGGACGCTCCGGAACCCCACCCCCTTGTTGCCTATGCCCTCGCCGATCACCTTCTCGCTGATCGCCAGGTTGCACACCGACTCGACCCTGGCCCAGGTGAAGGGGGTGCCACCGTTGCCGACCAGTAGAGTGCCGAACTCGCCGTCGTCCTCGTCGAGGAGAACGTGCACCCGACCGTCGTGCCGCTGCCTCGGGTGCGCGTCGTGGCCGTTCTGCAGCAGCTCCAGCAGGAAGCGACCGGCGTAGTCCCGCGCGGTGCTGAACGAGGCTGCTCGCAACTGCTCCGGCCCCCGCCAGCGCTTCATCCCCAGCGAGTCCCCGAGCACCTCCAACGAGTATTCTCGCAACTCGGCCGCATGCGCACCGTCGGTCACCGAACCCCCTCGACTCAGAATCCATCCGAAAGCTATCGCACGCTGGCGACAACGGGCGGCGTGAGCTGCGAGTTAGCTGACCAGCGCCCTCACGGCCATGGCTACAGCCATCTTGGCTCCGGCGTGCACAGACCGCCTCCTCAGCGCCCCGGCAACCCTTCCGAGCAGCGACCCCGTGCGGGCCGATGCTGCGCGATCAAGCTGCTCTACCCACCGCACGTGCTCCGTGATCACCCTCGCGGTGTGTCGCCGGGCGCGTGTCCCGACCGGCCGATCTTGCCTGTGCTCCACGCCCCGCCCCGCACGCTCTGCCGCCATACCCTCCACTCCGTAACTCTGGACACTCCATCACCAATCGGTTCGAGGAGGAGCCCATGGCGCAGCGTCCCAAGCGGGGCAGGGTGTACCGGCGGTGCGGCTGCACGAACGGGAGCAGCGGGAAGCAGTTGGGTTCGTGGTGTCCGCAACTGGCCGCCGACACCTCTCACGGCCGGTGGACGTACGCGGTGGACCTGGCGCGGGAGGAGGGCAAGCGTAGGACTCGGCGGCGGGGCGGGTTCGCGAGCCGGGCGGAGGCGGCTCGGGAGATGGCGCGGGTGTTGGATGCCGAGTACCGGGGTGTGTTCGAGGACCGGACGCTGCGGGTAGGGCTGTTCCTGTACGAGTGGCTGGAGGCGAAGCGGCCGGCGCTGGCCCCGAACACGTGGGCCGGCTATCGGGCGTGCATCGAGCGCGACCTGGTCCCGGCGTTCGGCGGCATGCTGCTGCTCGACCTGCGGCCCAAGCACGTCGACACCTGGGTGAGTACGCAGCTCGCTGCTGGCCGCGGGCGCACCACCGTTCACCATGCGGTGGCCATGTTGCGCAACGCGCTGAACCACGCGGTGCGGACGTGGCGGCTGCGCTACAACCCGGCCAAGTACTCCGTGCCGGCCAAGCCCCGTGCCGCCGTACGCGCCTGTTGGACCCCCGACCAGGCTGCAGCGTTCCTACGCCACAGCGCGGAGCACTACGCCGACCGCCTCACTGACCTGTTCGAGGTCATGCTCGGCACCGGCATGCGCCGCGGCGAGATCCTGGCTCTGCACTGGTCAGATGTGCATCTCATGGACCGCCAGCTCTTCGTCCGCTGGACCTTGACCGCCGTGAACAACGGGAAGATCCGCCTCGGCGAGCCCAAGACCGAGTCGAGCCGCACATGGATCAGCCTATCCTCCAGGGTCATGGCCGCCCTGCACCGCCAGGCCGCCCTCCAGATGGCTGCCCACCCCGACGGCCGCCTCGAAGGTCTGGTCTTCGCCCGCCCGGACGGCGAGCCCCTTCGGCCCCAGTGGGTCCTCGACCAACTCCGCAAGCGGACTGGCGAACTCGGCCTCCCCCTGATCGGTCTGCACGATCTTCGGCACACCGCCGCCAGCATCATGATCGCCGCCGGCGTCCCCCTGGCCGTCGTGTCCAAGACGCTGCGCCACTCCAACCTTGCCATCACCGTCGACCTCTACGGGCACCTCCTCAAGGACTCCGCTGACGACGCCGTCGTCGCCCTGGCCACTGCCCTTGACCGTGCGGATGCCCGCTGCGAGGTCGCCTCCATCGCCGCCGGCCCAGCCGCGCGCCGGATGCCTGAGCCCGTGCCAGCCCGAAGGAGGGCGGGAGCCGTACACGGCAGCGCCCTCGACCAGGCCGAGACCCAGCGCATGGCTGACCGTCCGGCCACCGCGCGCTGCGCTGCGTAAGGCTCTCGCTTTCCGTTTGAGCCTGGCCCGAGGTCTGTCGCCTGTCTGCGGTCGGAACTGGTCGGCTCGACCTGCTGAACGCGACGGCGCCTGTGGACGTACCGACGCCCAGGCGCCCCTGTCTCAGCTCAGCGAGGGCCCTGCCCGATGCTGCGGACGAATGCGCATCAACTCCGGCCGGCTCGGCAAGATCAAATCTGCCGACCTGGGCAGATGTGTCAGCGCCCCCATTTTCGATCATGCTTCAAAAAATCCTGGACGCTCGCCCCGCTTTGAGACGAACCCACATCAACGCACCACCCGGACCATGATCATCATTGCTGGAGCAGCCTCCCCGGCAGCAGGATCGTGGACACACAGGCGGCCTGACGGACCGACGCGTTGGCATCGGTCGACCGCTCCAGCCCGCCTCGCCGCCAGGGAGGAAATGATGAAGAACAACCGCCAGAACCTGACCCGGCTCCGTTGCTCCACCGGGACGCCCCGTTGGCGCAACCGAAGGATGCTCCAGCCGGCTCCAGTCGTCATCGTGCTTGTGATCGTGCTCCTCGCCGCGGCTCTGGCTCTCGCCGGCACCCCAACCACCAGCACCCTTGAGCTGCTGGCCGGTGCGGTCGCCATTGCGATGCCAGCGGCCAGGGAGATCGCGACCCTGCCCCGTGGTCGTCGTCGCTGAGGCGGCCAAGATGGGCCGACCCCAGAGAAAGCTCCACGCAGGTGCATGGCACCACAGGGCTCAGCTGGCACTCTGGCTCCGCGAACACAAGCGCCAGTCCGGACTGACATATCGCGAGATGGCCCAGCAGGCCCCGTTTTCTGCAACCGTTTTCTCTCGCGCAGCCTCGGGCCAGACTGTGCCCACGTTGGAGATCGTGGAAGCGTTCGCGGCGGTATGCAGAGTTGATCCCACACCCGGCCGTGAATTATGGAAGCGCGCACGGCACGAGAGGGCACGGGCGGCTGGGCGCGGGGTCAGCTCGCCTCAGCCAATGCGGCCCGAGTACATCAGAGACCACGCCACGCTTCGCCTTGCCTTGATCGAACTTCATCAAGCGATGGGAGAACTATCGTTGCGAGAGCTGGAGCGCCTCGCTCAAAGCTCAGGCGATAGGCTCTCTCGCGGCACGATCCACGGCGTCCTGAAGGGTCGCCGCGTGCCGACCAGGAGATTCGTAGGCTCCTTCGTGAGAGCGTGCGGGATCCCTGAGAGCGCAGCTGCCACATGGCTCGCCGGCTGGGACCGTGCGGAGCGCAGACGATCCTTGCAGGCCATGGCAGATAAGCCACGGACGTTTACAGAGGGGAACGCCGTCCGGTCATTTCGATATGACGCAATCCGCCTCCTAGAGAAATATCGAAAGGATGGCCTTCAGCTTGATCTCATGGAGGAAATCATCATTCGACACGCGGAAGAGACCCGCCGCCGAGACATCCAAATCGGCGAGTCGCAAATTCGCGGCCATGCACATGAGTCAGCCCCGCCCGCAATATCAACCATGGGCGAGACTGAATAATCGCCACAAATACCGACACCCCCGGCGCATTATCCGATCAATCGGGCGCACTATCAAGGGGGCCGGCCGCCGACCAGTCTGGAGATTCACAGGGCATGACCTGCGGTCGACACCGACACATCTCGCTCGACCGCAACCCCCTGGCCGACCCACAGGCCCGGCCCGGCCATGACCGGCCCGCGACCACGGGCGCTCGCTAGCTAGCTGGCGGCCGACCCCGTCGCCGGGCCAGCACCTTGAGACAGTCCGTCGGTAGCGCCAAGCCGGGCAGCCGCCTTGCGCACTCGCAGGTCCACTCGATGTCCCGCTTCGCCATCCAAGGGATCGGCGGTGCGGGACATCGAGTCACGCGAGATGAACACTTGATTTATTTGATCATCATCCATAGAGTATCTCAGGTTCGAGTGATCAACCTGGGAGTCTCCATGGGTCAACCGTCAGTAGATGCGATGTCCGGGCTTACCGACTGGACGGCCGGTCCGTTGAGAGCGGTGTCATACGGGGGCGGCGTTCAGTCCACCGCGCTACTCGTCCTCGCAGCTCGCCGAAAAATCGACTACCCGACGTTCTTGTTCGCGAACGTCGGTGACGATAGTGAGCACCCGGCCACACTCGCGTACGTGCGAGATGTCGCGGTTCCGTTCGCTGCCAGCGCCGGGATCGATCTCAGGCAGCTCCGACGGGTGCGGCGCGATGGCGAGTCCGAAACGCTGGTACAGCGCCTCAGCAGACCCGACACTCGTTCCATTCCGATCCCCGTGCGCATGGCGAACGGGGCGCCGGGAAGGAGGTCCTGCACAGCCGATTTCAAGATCAAGGTGATCGGACGATGGCTTCGCGAACACGGAGCCACGACCGGTGCACCGGCGCACGTGGGCATCGGAATCTCCGTCGACGAGGTCCACCGTGCGAATCGCAGGCGTAGCGAGCCGTATGAGCTGATCGAGTATCCGCTCCTGGACCTCGGGCTTCGGAGGACGGACTGTGTGCGCCTCATCGAGGAAGCGGGGCTTCCCGTCCCTCCGAAGAGTTCGTGCTTCTTCTGCCCATTCCGCACCGTAGGGGATTGGCGCCGTCAACGGTCGCTGGAGCCCGAGCTCTTCGCCAAGTCGGTGCGCATCGAGGAACTGGTAAACCGCCGCCGGAAGGCTCTCGGCCGCGATCCGGTGTACCTAACCCGTTACGGCCGTCCGCTGGCCGAGGCGGTAACAGTGGAGCCTCCAGTCGCCGTCGTCGACGACGACGGGTTGTGCGACTCCGGCTGGTGTATGACGTAACGTCATCGACGTCCCCGGCCGCGGCGTCCTGCCTGACTAATTTCCCGAGGCTGCCTTTCGGCCTCGCGGCTTCTGACTCAGCCGCTCACCGGCGAGCAGCCTTGCGTGTGCTTCTGCGTCAACCGTTCGGCCGCGGGCTTGAGCATCAGCGATGAGCGTGTCGAGCAGCCAGAGCGGTGACCCCGACAGCTTGAGGTCCTCGTCCGCAATCGTTCGCCGGTTTCGCCATCGAGCAATGGCTCGTTCGTCGACCCCCAGCACGAGAGCCGCTTCCTTGCTCCCGACGACCGCCGGAAGATCCTTCGGGTCCGCGAGACTGTATCCCCCCGGGATCGTCGCCTTGTACTGTGACAGCCGCCCTTCGGTGATCTCCCGACCACTGTGACCGTGGAGCTGAAGTACCGTGGCGAGCAACCAGTAGGGGTTTCCGGACGCGATGATGTCGGGCTCGCGGAGGATGCCGTCGGTCCGCCACTTTTGAGACGTCTGGCGCTCGATGCCAAACAGGGCGGCGATCTCAGTGTGGCCGACCAGGTACGGCAGCTGTGCGGCCATGACCAGTGTTTCTCCGGGGGCATCGTCTACTCAGGCCCGGCTCACGTGCGGGCCCCCAAACGATAGCGCTCTCTGGCGTGCCGTACTGGATCTTGGCGGCGCGGCCGAGTTGCTCCGAGCGCCATGGGTGCACCTGAGCCCCGTTGCGGACGGCTGTCGCCGGTCACAGCGGGGGCTCAGGTGTTATTCCTCAGAGGTGGCAGACCGAGCAGCCTGCCTCGTCGTCGTCCTCGTCGTGGGCATCGGCGAGGATCTCGAGCAGCGGTCGGTTCGGCTTTACGCGGGTGGCCGCCCTCTCCAGAGCTGCTTGGTGCTTGGCTTCGATCTCCTCGCGGCGATCGATCAGGTCATGCAGGGATTCGCCCTGGGACCAGGTGTACTCTCGGCCCTGCATCGCAGTGTGCCGGTAGTTGACCTTCTCCTCGTAAGCTATGGCCTTCTCGAAGAGGTCCGGGTGACGGTCCTTCAGCCCGACCCACTCGTGCTTGCGCTGGAAGAAGCAGAAGTAGCAGCCCGAGCGAGTGCGCCACTCGTAGTAGGCCGGCAGGCCGATGCCGGCCTCGTCGAGGATCTTGTCTACGCCGGCTCGGTCGATGCCGTCTTCGCGGAACGGGAAGACGGCGGTGATGTTCGGCTTGGTGCTGACGTACCCGAGACGGTTCTCATCTGCTCGGATGGCGACGTAGGAGATCACCTCATCGTCGCCGACCCACTCTTCCAGCGGCTTGATCTTCAGATTCTTGGTGCACCAGCGCATCTGAGGGCTGGGGAGGGTGCCCTGGTAGACCTCAAGCCAGTGGTCGAAGTCGCGGCTGGCGTTCAGCCGGACGATCGGCTTGCCAACTGCGGCTTCAAGGCGGTTGAGGTATTCGTATGTCTCGGGCAGCTCGGCGCCGGTGTCGCAGAAGAAGTACTCCATGTCGGGTACCCGGTCGCGCATGTGGATGGCGAGGGCTGAGGAGTCCTTGCCCCCGGACAGGCCGAGTACGTGGCGCTTCTTGGTGCCGGAGCTGGTGTCGCTCACAGCTTCTCCTTCGTCTCGGGGGCCGCGTCGGTGCCGGCGGCGGCCAGGCGTTCGGCAAGGGCGGCGAGCAGAATGCGGGCGCCGTCCGGGCCGAGCGCCTCTTCAGCCTGCCTGATGACACTGACAACGAGCTTGTCAGCTGCCTTGCGTGACTGCTTCGGCACGTGGATGAGGGTGCGTTCCTCGGTGCCCTGGGGGGTGGTGAGCGTGAGAAGGCGGGTGTCGATCTGCCGCGGGGAGGCCGGCTTCTGGGCGACCTCCGGCTCGTCGTTTGTCTCGTAGAGGTGGCTGACTCGGTCGAGGGCGCGGGCGACCTCCTTCACCTTGGCCGGGAAGGCATCCGTGTCGCGGTCGGTGAAGTTGACGAGGGCCTTGTTGAGGAGACGGATGGTGATCGGCTCGAGCCAGTCCTCGTCTAGCAGGTTCTCGTCGAGTACGCGCGAGACGAAGCCCTGCAGGCTGAGTTCGAGGGGCGCGTTGGCGAATCCGCGAAGCCGTTCGGCGAGACCAGCGCGGAGTTCGCCGATCTCGGCAGGGAGGCGGAATTCCTTTGCAAGCGCCACGACGAGCTGCTGGCGCAGGGCAGCGCTCGCGCCGGACAGCTCATCGAGGGTCGCGACCAGGCCCGCGACGTACGTCTTGGCTGTCTGTTCGTCCTTGGCGGTCTCGGCCAGGACGGGCTCGACTCCTTGGGTGAGGGGCAGGGCGGTGAAGATCAGCTCGTCGGGGTCAGTGGCTTCCTTCAGAACGTCCCGGAGCTCTAGCGCTGGCGCGCTCAGGCGCTTGGTGGCCTTGGCGAAGTCGTCGAGGGCCATGTAGCGGCCCAGGATCGTCCGGGTGACGGCCAGGAGCATGGGGTTACGGGTCGAGCGTGATCGCGGCGCGGTGATATTCAGGGCCTTAGCGAGTCCTTCGACCACGAGGCGGCGCTGACCGCGGCCGACGGGTGCGGCCTTAACCATGAAGCGGTCCGGGTTGACGTTGAGCCGCTCGATGATCTCCGGGGTCAGCCGCTGGCAGTAGTTGCCGTCCTCGAACAGCGCGATGTCGTCACTGCGAAGGATCAGGGCAGTGACCATGAGGATCGGGACGACGCCGGCCTTGACACCGTACGGCGGGGCCATGAGCTGCTCGTAGATCTCGCCCAGAGGGGTCGGCCGGGTGGCCTTGGTCAGCGCTGCCTCGAGGGTGTCCCAGACTTTGGTGACGTTGGCCTCGGCGTTGGTCTCCTTGCTGGGCCTGGAGATTCCGTGGGTGAGGATGGTGTCGGAGTCGACGGCATTGCCGCTCTCCCCCGCGACGCGGTGGAGGCCGAGGT
This sequence comes from Kitasatospora sp. NPDC059973, assembly GCF_042737525.1. NCBI lineage: Bacteria > Bacillati > Actinomycetota > Actinomycetes > Kitasatosporales > Streptomycetaceae > Kitasatospora > Kitasatospora sp. NPDC059973. Next base: position 53,136 of record NZ_JBHWUI010000018.1, read on the forward strand.
ACTCGACGACTCCGTGGTACATGGCGCGTTCTGCGGAGTAGTTGTCGGGGTCGAATCCCAGGAGGTGCACGCCCGATCGCTGGATCATGGCGGTGAGCACCTCGCGGCGGGCTCGCGAGCCGTTGCTGGTGAGCTGGTGACGGCCGGCCATCTCGTTGCGGATACGCGGAGTGTGCGGGTAAACGAGTTCGCATGCCTGGGAGGCAAGGCTGGCGTAGCTGCGCGCTTCGAGAGCTGCGTCGGGCGCGTTGGTGACGTCGGCGGCGGTGTTCCAGAGGTGCCAGGTGGCCTGCGGGCTACGAGGGTTGAACGCCTCGTCGAGCTGCGCTCCGATGAGCTGGGAAATCTCTGCTGCGCGTTCGGCGATCTCCCGGGATGCGACGTGGTCGATGGTGTCGTCATCGAGGAGTTCCTCGAGTGCGACGAGGTCGATTCCGGCTTGAAGGACCCGCTCGGGGTTCTCGGTGACGCCGATCAGCACCGGAAGGGGCGAGTTGACGGCAGGCCGAGTGTTGAGGGCGCCGAGGTGGTAGACGATGAGGCCGTCGGCGGCGTCCTTGACCACCTCGGGGCCGTCGATCTTCTCGCCTTCGTGGCTGACCGCTGTGACGAAGTAGCGCAGCATTCCGGTCTGCTGGCTGTGCTTGCCGGCCACAACTGCGGCGGGAAGGACGGTGCCGAGATGCTTGCTGACGTAGTCAACGACGTCTGCGGGCTGGATCCGGGTGGCGACTTCGCGGACCCGGGCGTCGATGTCGACGTCGGTGCCCTGCCAGACGCGGTACTCGTTGCTGTAGGCGCGGTGAACCACGAAGCCGGCTTGGACGAGCTTGTCCAGCTTCTTCTGCAGGGCTGCGAAGCGGTCCGCATCGTTGGCGTCAAGCGGGTCGTTGAGCGCGAACTGGATCATGCCGGGCGTTGCGCGCAGGAGACCGTCGGCGTCGATGAGGTTCAGGATGCCGATGACCTTGAGAACTTCCTGGTCCTCGTTGGGTAGGCCGTGGGCCTCGTTGAGCCGCATGTCGACCTCGAGCCAGCGGCTGGCGTTCGACGAGGCCAGGATGGTGGTGCGGCCCGATGCGAAGAAGTAGTCATACAGCTGCGGCAGGCGAACCGTCGAGGCGCGCTCGGGCGTGTCCGAGGACAGCGTCTCCAGCGTCCGCCGGACCGTGTGGGGCTCGTCGCTGGCCAGGAAACCGGTGAGGCTGCGGTCGTGCTGCCCGATCTGCGATGCGAGCAGCGGGGCCGCGACAGCGGTCAGCGGGTGCAGGGGGTAGAGGCCGGCGAACATCTCGGCCGAGATTTCGACGACGGAGTTGAGCGCGTGGCCCTCCCTCCACGCCTTCGCGGCAGCCTCTGCCTGGGCCTCGATAAGAGCGTGGCCCGGCTCGGCAACTGCGGACAGGTCGAGACGGCGGCGCATGAGGTGGACGGCGTCGCCGAGGTTCGGCGCGAAGGTGATGTCCTCGAACCGGCCCTGGATCTTCGCCCATTCCTGGGTCTGGACGGAGCTGGATCGCGCCGCGTAGTCGGTGAACGCCAGGTGCTGGAGCGTGAAGATGAACAGCGGCAGACCTGAGCGGCTTGCTCCCTTCTCTGCCAGCATCTGGAGCAGGAAGACATCGCTGTCGGCGTCTCCGGTGTCGCCGGCCGCGGCGAGGTACTCGAGTGTCTTGCCGAACTCGTCGAGGATCAGCAGGACGGGGGCAGCGTCACACAGCACGGTGACGGCATCCAACAGGCTCTGCGCAGTCGGGACCTCCCGTTCGGCGCACGCGGCGAGGGCCTGGGCGACGGCCTTGGGGGGCCGCTTCTTCCACCTGCGCTCGACGGCGGTCTGCAGAGCCCGGTGAATCGTTGCGGCAAGAGGTTCACGACGCGCCGTGGCAACAGCGCCGAGGAAGCCGTCCGCGGTCAGCTCGTCCCGGACGCGGGACAGCCGCGCGGCGTATCCGGGGCTGGTTGCCGCAACGGCCGCTTCTGCCTCGGCACGGCGAGCCTTGTCGTGTCCGAGGAAGGCGTCGAAGAGGTTGGAGAGCGTGGACTTACCTGAGCCGTAGGGGCCGGTGAATGACCACGCCCGGGTACGTCCGAGGTCACCGACGGCGTTGGTGACGCGCTCGAGGACATCGAGGGCGCGCGCGCCGACGTAGGGCGAGTTCAGGTGGCGCTCGCGGACGTCACGTTCGAGGTTGGTGGACCGGAGCTCCGATCCGACCAGGGCGATGCCCTTCGGGAGCTGGAAGCTGTCGGTGCTGTGGCGGGAGCGCTGCTTGGTCTTCGTCGTCATGATCAGGAGTTCTCCTCGCCGAACACCAGCTCCTCGGCCTGCTGGGACGTCTTCTTGCGCGGGCTGCTCACCGAGGGCTTGGCAAGCCCGGGGTAGATCTCGATCCATTGCTCCGGGCTGGGGAAGCCTTCCCGATCCCGGACTCGGCCGTAGTACTCATCCAAGATGTCCCACGCGAGTGCCTGCGGGGGCTTGGTGTAGGCGAGGCTCCTCTGGCCGAGGGCCTCGACCAGTTGGAGGTCGGGGTGGTCATTGATCACGGACTCGATGGCCTTGGTCAACTCAGGCTCCCGCATACGGAAGGCGCGGCCCGGTGATCCCTCCTCCGCCGCGAGCCGTGCCAGCGTGATCGAGCCAGCGTTCGGGGCGAGCCGAGAAGCGTAGTCCAGGCAGGCGTAGGCGAGCACCGGCGCGGGCAGGTTCGACCGGGATCCGCTGGTGAAGCGCCAGGTCCGCTGCTTGCCCTTGCCCTGCCCCTCCAGCAGTCCGAGCTCCCTGAACGGGGACATGAGCAGGTCCTCGAAACTCCCCGGAGACAGCGGGTTGAACTCCTGGTCCAGGGCGTACATCTTGACCAGGCAGTCCACGTCACGATTGACCGACTCCGCAGCCCGCCACTTCTCTTCATCGAAGTTCTCATGCACGAAGCGTGTGATGACGCTCGTCATCTCTGCGGTCGTGACTCGGGAGCGGGATGCCAGGTTGAACATCACGTACCAGCTGGGTGCTTGGCACTTGGAGTCCGGTTCGGCGGAGAGCAGCCACCAGTGCAGCAGCCAGAGACTGCCGGTGTCCTCGAGGTACGGGTCCGCGCCGTGATCGTCGAGCAGCCACCGGGCGCGCCATGTCGGCGCGGACTGGCGTGCCTTCTTGGACGGGTCGGTGTGCGCGTGCTCCTGGGTCAGCTTGAACGCCTTCGACCAGTAGCGCATCGCGTTGACCATATTCCGACCGACGCCGAGGAGGACGGGCGCGTCCTCGCGGTAGAAGATGTCGGGGTGCTCCTTGACCTGCGTGTAAGCCTTGTGCATCCAACCGAACCGCGGCGCGAAGGTCTCGTGGCGGTTGAAATTGAGCTCGACGGCCTCAGCGAGCCGGCTGTCTGACATTCGGGGATGCCTCTCGGTGGTCAATCGCAGGAAAGAAGGGCTAATAGGGGATAACGTCGTCACTGTTCGGCGGTAGCGGCCATCAGCAATCGGGTTTGCTTAACTGCGGCAGAAGCGGCGTCGATTGCGCAGTCGACGTCCTCTGCGGTGGTGGCGTATCCCAGGGAGAAGCGCACGGTAGAGTCCGCGTCCCCACGGCTGCGGCCCATTGCCAGCAGGACGTGACTCGGGCCCGGCGCTCCCGACGAGCAGGCGCTGCCGTCCGATGCCGCCACGTGTGGCATGGCGGCGAGCACCGCATCGGCCGGCACTCCCGGAAAGGTGACACTGGTCACGCCTGGAAGGCGAGGCACCCGCGCTGCGTTGATCTGGCAGCCCGGCACGCGGGCGATCAGGCCGGCTTCCAGCTTGTCACGCAGCTCGGACACCCGGACGGCTTCCAGGGGCAGGCCGCATCGGGCAGCCTCTGCCGCGGCGCCGAGCGCGGCGATGCCGGCCACATTGAGCGTTCCGGCTCGCCATCCGCGTTCATGGCCACCTCCAATCAGAAGGGGGCGGTGCGGAAGGCTGGTGCCGCGGCGGACGAACAGCGCCCCCACTCCTTGCGGGCCGCCGAACTTGTGAGCGGACAGGGACAGCAGATCGACGTCCAACTCGGCAAGGTTCAGGGACAGCCGCCCGACATACTGCGTCGCGTCGGTGTGGACCAGGGCGTCGGCTTCGTGCGCGACCTTGGCGATGGGGGCCAGATCGGTCAGGACTCCGGTCTCGTTGTTTGCGAGCATGACCGACACCAGGGCAACGTTCCGCCGGCTGAGCGCCTCGTGGAGAGGCCCCAGGTCGATGACGCCATCGCCGTCCACCGGGAGTACGACAAGATCACCGGGTTCCTCTTCAGTGATCGCACGCGCCGCTTCAAGAACGGCAGGGTGTTCGACCGCGGTGGTCACCAACACGCCACCTCGGGCCCGCGCGGCCCGCAAGGCGAGGTTGTTCGCCTCGGTCGCTCCCGAGGTGAAGATGATCTCTCCGGGGGAGCAGTTCAGCAGATCGGCAAGTTGGCGGCGCGCGCTAACGACCCTGGCGGCGGCGTCTCTGCCGAAGTGGTGCATGCTTGAAGCGTTACCAACGCTCTTGAGCGCGGCCAGCGTTGCCTCTAGAGCCTCCGGGCGCAGCGGAGCCGTGGCGTTGTAGTCGAGGTACACGATCTCTGCTTCTGCGGCACGGCCCTCGACCATGTTGCCCCCTCGCTCCGGCACGTTCCGACTCTCACTCCTGGCGGCTCCCCTCGGCGGGATGACCCGTTCCACCAGGAGTGCACTGAGATCCTATCCAACCGGAGCGACTGCCGACGCGCGCTCACCCAAGTCGCTCGGGTACACACGCTGTGTCACTCACCTGTCGAGCGTCATGTCGGCGACCGTAATCAAGTCATCGAAATTTTGGGGCATATGCCAGATATGCCCGGTTTTTTGTATGCGATTTTCCGAGAGGAACTCATGCGTGTCAGTCGCTCGGTCTAGGGTGATCGCTGGTCGTGGACTACCCATTAGCGGCAGGCCGCGACGGTCAGGGTTGGGCACACCGAGGGGGACGGTTGGAAGCAGAGGTGCCCCTATCCGGGGACACGTGGCGAGGGGGCCGGCAGGAACCGCAGCAGCTGTGAAGTGTTCCAGCGACGCCGGGCCGCAGGCTGCCCGCGTGAGCCGAGGAACCGAAAAGCCGCGATAACGCGCGAAGAGAGCCTGGCTGGCAAACGGAACCGCGAAATGCACGGGAGCTTCATTTGGAAACCCGAGAAATCTTTGACGCCGCCCCCTATACCGTGGCGCAGTACCTCAGTGAAACCGGGCAGGGACTCTATATCCCGCCATACCAGCGTGCATACAGCTGGGAGTCCAACAAGGTCAAGCGCCTCATCGCTGACGTCGCCCACGGTGTGGAGCAGATCACCAAGTTCCCGGAGTCAATCTGCTTCATCGGCTCGGTAATCGCACTGCGCGACCTGCAGTACAGCACCGTGGATCCGATCCACCGACCGATGGTGCCCGCGAAGGTCATGAGCATCATCGACGGCCAACAGCGGATGACCACCCTTCTCCTGCTAACCACTGTCCTGCACGAAGAAATCAGCCTGCGCGCAAATCGGCTCCCCAAGAACGGAGGTGAGGCCCGAGACTGGTGTTTCAACCAGGCAGTCGATGTGACGGTCCGTCTCACCGACACCTTCGAGGAGGATATGCGCTACGGCGAGGGCGGCTTCCGTTTCTACCCTCGCATGATCCGCTCGTTCCACGACGTGTGGTCCCGCAATAAGGGCGAAGCGCAGTACGAATCCCCGATCGGGTACTACCTGCACCAGTACGGGAAGTTCCGCCGCGACGAGCCGATCTCCCAGGACTACAAGCACGTTCCCTTCGTCGAGGGCGAGGCCGAAGACGCCAACGCCCAGGCTCACCGGCATCTCGAGCTCACGCGCGCCCTCATCCGTCGCACGCTGCGCCAGGCCGTCTCGCTGTCGCGGCAGGCTCGGGAGGACGAGGCCGAGATCCCCTCCGCTCAGGCCATGGTGGACTCCAAGGTCCTCCAGGAGGGCCTGTTCAACAGTCCGTTCCCCGACTACGTGATCGACGCCGCACGGGAAGACGACCGCCTGGGGGCTCTTCTCCGGCTGATCGTCTTCGCCAACTACCTGCTCAACCGCGTGACCGTGGCGGTCGTGACGTCCAAGCACGAGGACTACGGCTTCGACATGTTCGAAGCGCTGAACACCACTGGACAGCCGCTCACCGCGATCGAGACGTTCAAGCCCAAGGCCATCAAGAACGAGCCGCTCAAGGAGTGGCACGACTCGGAGTCGTACAACCACTTCGACACCATCGAGAAGTACCTCGATGCACAGGGTGCGTCATCCGCTGACAAGCGGCAGACCGCAACGGACAACATCCTCATCCCGTTCGCTCTGCTCAATGACGGAACCCGGCTCAGCAAGCGCCTCAGCGAGCAGCGTCACTACCTGCGCACCTCGTTCGACAAGGAGGCCGGCCAGTCCGAGCGACGGATCTTCCTGCAGGCGCTGGCCCAGGTCACCAAGTTCGTCTCCGGCCCGTGGGCTCAGCCGGACAAGTTGCCGGAATGCACGGATGACGCGCTGCGAAAGCAGGCTGCATTGTGTGCCCAGGTGCTTAGCGAGGCCAAGCACGAGATCGTAGTCGCGCCGCTCACCCGGTACTACGCTTCGCACCGGCTGGCGCAGGACAACATCGACGAGCGGGCCCGTGAGTTCCTCACCGCCGTCCGAGCCTGCGGCGCCTTCTACGGCCTCTGGCGAGGCGCTTTCGGCAGCACCAATGGCATCGACAACAAGTACCGCAAGCTCATGGGCCTCCCGGCATCCGGCGAAGGTGCGCCGCGGTTCATGCGGTTCGGCCGGCAGCTCACCGAGGTTCCCCCGATCGAGGAGATGTTGGCCTACTTCCGCCAACAGCTCCAGGAGGAGGGGCTCGGCGAGAAGGACCGATGGGTGGCACGCGCGGCCGAGATCCCTGTCTACTCGAGCTCGCGGCAGCTCACCAAGCTCCTGCTCCTCGCGGCCTCCAACGACTCGACTCCCGACAGGGAGCGGCCCGGCCTGGTCACGATCGGCAGGCAGGGAATCCTGAGCACTCTCAATCTGGAGCGCTGGCATGACGAGGCGTTCTCCACGATCGAGCATGTGGCCCCGAAGGGGTCCGGTGCGAGTGGGTGGGAGGGAAGGCTCTATGACGAGTCGAACACCGTCCACGTGCTCGGGAACCTGACGCTGCTTCCCAGGGTCGAGAACTCCTCCGCCCATCAGCGCTCGTGGCCGATCAAGCGGCTGATGTTCCGGGCGCTCTCCGCGACGACTGTCGAGGAGGCGGAAAAGACGCTCGCACAGGCAGCCCACGAGGGCATCGAAATCGGCGAAGGGGCGGAGGCCATCATCCGCCGAGCGCGCTATCTGCCTCTGGTCGCAGCCCTCGCGGAGCGCGAGGAGGACTGGACCGTCGAGTTCGTGCGCGAGCGCTCCCAGCGGCTGTGCGGCATGGCTTGGGACTCGCTCGCCCCCTGGCTAGGGCTCTGAGCCGGGGACGCTGCAGTGGACTGCCGATAGCCCTCAACCGGGATCGATAGACACCGCCGTCACCTCCCCTTGGGATTCCGGGGCTTCCTGAATCCCAAGGGGAGGTGACAACCGGGCAACATGCACGAACGCAGCTTCGGGGCGGGCAGGTGATACCTGCCCGCCCCGAACCTCGTCCAGAGCTACAACCTCTTGGGCGTTCCGATGCCGAGGAGGTCCATGCCCTGACGGAGAATCTGGCCGGTGAGCTGGCAAAGCAGCAGCCAGGTCTCCACGACCTCCTGACTGGGGGCCTTGAGGACCGGGCAGTGCTCGTAGAACGTGGTGTACGCGGCCGCGAGGCTGTGCAGCTAGGCGCAGAGGCGGTGGGGGCTCGAAGGTCTCGGCGACGACGTCGATGGTGGCGCCAAACTCGTCGAGGAGGAGGCCGAGGGCGCGTTCGGCCGGCGCCAGGGCCTGGTCGCGGTGGGCAGTCGGGTTGATGCCTTCGGGGGCCTTGCCGGGGAGGTGAACGCGGCGGGGCTGGTGCTGTGGGACCTGCGGACGGTGCGGGCCGCATGGATCTCGTCGCCGAGGACGACCACGGTGCCGGCGCCGTGCAGTTCCGTGGCTGCGGCGGCGATGACGGCGGCGTGGATGTTCGCCGTGCCGTCCGCACCGGGCTGAGTGGGGTTGCGCTTGGCGCCGGTGACGACGATCGGCTGATCGGCTGCGTGCAGGAGGTCGAGGAGGTAGGCGGTTTCCTCGATCGTGTCGGTGCCCTGGGTGACCACGGCTCCGTCGCAGCCGGCCTCGAAGGCTTCGGCGATGGCGTTTGACAGTGCGGTGAGGTCGTCGAAGCCGAAGGAGGCACCGGGCAGGCGCCGGAAGTCGTGGACCTGCAGGTCGACGTCCAGGCGCTACAGGGCGGGGTCGGCGTCGAGGAGTTCCTGGGCAAACAGGGCCGGTACGACTCCGCCGGTGGCAGGATCGGTGGTCATGGCGATGGTCCCGCCGAGGGCAGACCTCACCCGCAGCGCCGGACAAGCATGATCTCCTCGCAGCGGCATTGGACTCTTCCCACAAACACGGCTTCGGTGATCTGCTGAACCAGCACGCGCCGATCATCTGCCTCTTCGAACGACGTGAAATACGCGACACCCTTTTCAGCTGGAGCATCACACGCCTTCCCGGCACGGTGTTCACTGACCGCGTGAACTCCCCGGAAGTTCTCGCGCGAGACCTCATTCACGAGGCCGGTCACCATTGGTTCAACGACGCCCTGACTGCGGCATCTATGTCATTTCCGGAGAATGTTGTTTTCTATTCACCGTGGCGGAAGGCAATAAGTCCCGCATTTGGATTCCTTCACGCCTGCTGGGCGTTTTCCCTCACTGCCATCTACAGCGCCCAGGTAGTCGACACGGCCTCTTCTCCGGCGCAGGGCTCTCTGCGCGACTACCTGACCGGCCAGGGTCGCCTCCTGTGGGACGCTCTGCCGGCCCTGGCCGACACCATCACCCTCATCACGAGCGTGCCACTGCGCGCCCAGCTGTCGAAGGCAGTGGAAGCAGCCTTGCGGTGCACACCGGGAGCAGTCCACCCGCTCCCCGCCCAGTAGCGGGTGCTCACCGGAAGTCGCAGGTAAGGCCACAAATTCCGCGCTGGTGATCGCATGGTGGTCGCAGTCGACCATCCAGACCTGAAATCTGTAGCCTCGCGGGCTGATTGAGAAAGTCAGGACCGCAGGAGGCAGACGAAAGTGCGCAGTTCGGGGCGGCGGCGGGGCCGCGTCTACCGTCGGTGCGGATGCCGCGACGTGGCTCGGCGCCAGCTCGGGGCCGGGTGCCCGCGTCTTGCCGACGAGGGGCACGGCACCTGGACCTTCGCCGTCGACACCCCCTCCCTCAACGGCCGCAGGCGCACCGTGCGGCGCGGCGGGTTCGAGGACGAGTGGCACGCCGAGACGGCGCTGCGGGGCTTCCTCAAGGGACGTCTGTCGGGCTTCGACGCCGACCCGCACGAGACGGTGGCCGCCTACCTCACCAAGTGGCTGAAGTCGATGGAGTTCCTGCTCAAGCCCACCACGTACGCCCGCTACCGCACCTATGTGCTCTGCGAGTTGATCCCCGTGTTCGGCAAGCTGCGTCTGGAGGAGCTCGCCCACGATCACATCGCCGCCTACGCGCACGAGCAGCTCGAGTCCGGCCGCGGCCGCCAGGCCGTCTACCACTGCCTGGCCACGCTCTCCAGCGCCCTCGGCACCGCCGTCCGCACCCACCGGCTCCCCTTCAACGCGGCTCAGCCCCTGCCCATGCGTCGGCCCCGCGCCGACGAGCGCATGCCCTGGAACGCGGAGCAGGCCGTCACCTTCCTTGCCCACTGCCGCAACGTCGACCCCGCCTTCGCCGACCTCTTCGAGGTCATCATCGGAACCGGCCTGCGCAAGGGCGAGGCACTCGGGCTTCAACGCCAGTGCGTCCGGATCGAGGACCGCGTCATGTACATCCGCCACACCCTCTCCGCCATCGACAACCACGAACTCGTCCTGACCGCACCGAAGACGAAGAAGAGCCGCAACTGGGTGCCCCTGTCGGAGCGCGTCGCCGCCGCCCTCCAGCGCGCCATGGCCAGGAGCACCTCCACCGACAACGACCATGTCTTCCAGGGCACGGACGGCAAGCCCCTCCACCCGGCCGCAGTCCGCCGGCACTTCCACGAGCTGCGCGAGCAGGCTGGCCTGCCCCACGTAACCATCCACGACCTGCGGCACCTCGCCGCGACCCTCGCCCTGGAGGGCAACGTCTCCATGGCGGTTATCTCCAAGACGCTGCGGCACTCGACGCTCTCGACCACCGCGAACATCTACAGCCACCTGACCTGGGAAGTGGCGATGGCCGCGGTCCACACCATCGAAGCCAGGCTCTGCCTCGTCGAAGCCCGCGCGCGCGGCGTTGACGTCCTCGCCCTCAGCGGCCCGGCACCGAACCCGCTCTTCAGCCACGCCGCCTGACGGCGCTACAGCCACGTCCCACGCCAGGGGCACACAGAACACCGGGCAGCCGGTCCACAGCTGACGTCCACTCAAGCAACCGCCCACAAACGGATGCCGCGGGTCTCACAGGCATGCCCGCCCACAGAAAAATCAACGTCACTCCGACGCCGAACCGCGTCCGAACGGCCTGTCAGCCGCGCTCAACTCGCCAGCGAAGGAGGATCCAGCCACCCTGAGACGCTCCCGAGTGCAGGTAGTGCCCTCCGGAGCGCGACGTGAACGAGCGTTCACGACCACACTGCGACCACCAACCACGAAGGCCGTCTCCGCCATCCGGCGGAAACGGCCTCTGACCTGCAGTGATGCAAGTCGGGACGACAGGATTTGAACCTGCGACCCCTTGACCCCCAGTCAAGTGCGCTACCAAGCTGCGCCACGTCCCGTGGTCTCGGTGCCTTCGGCGGGGCCTGGGGGGCTCTGCTGTGGGGCTTCTCGACCTTGTCGCCGTTGTCCCGGCGACGTGGAAAACAATACAGCACGTCGGGGGGTGCTCGCTGCCAGGTATGGCGGTGGCGTCAGGGGGTCGGGTGGCGGGCGTCGTAGCGGAGGAAGGCGGGGCGGCGGGCGGCGAGCAGGGCGATGGCGGCGACGCAGGCCAGGCCGCCGCTGATGACGGAGGTGGCGGGGTTGGTGAGGGAGGCGACGGTGCCGGACTCGAAGTCGCCGAGGCGGGGGCCGCCGGCGACGACCACGATGAAGATGCCCTGGAGGCGGCCGCGCATCTCGTCGGGGGCCGCGACCTGCATCATCGTGTTGCGGAAGATCATGCTGACGGTGTCGGCGCAGCCGGCCACGGCGAGCAGGAGGAGGCCGAGCCAGAGGTTGTGGATCAGGCCGAAGGCGGCGATGGCGAGGCCCCAGGCGGCGACGGCGGCGAGGACGGCCACGCCCTGGCGGTTGACCCGGCCGACCCAGCCGGAGAACAGGGCTCCGGTCAGGGCGCCCACCGCGGGGGCGGCGACCAGCAGGCCGACGGTGCGGGCGTCGCCGGCGTAGAAGGTGACCGCGATGGCGGGGAAGAGGGCTCGCGGCATACCGAAGATCATCGCGGCCAGGTCGGCCAGGAAGCTGGTGCGCAGGTTCGGCTGCTCCCGCAGGAAGCGCAGGCCGTCGAGGACGGAGGCGCGGCCGCGGCGGTCGCCGAGCGGGCGCATCGCGGGCAGGCGCCACATCGCGTACAGGGTGGCGGCGAAGGCCACGGTGTCGACCAGGTAGGCGGCCTGGGTGCCCCAGGCGCCGATGAGGACTCCGCCGAGCATGGGGCCGACGGTGAGGCCGAGGTTCATGCTGACGGTGTTCAGGGCGTTGGCGGCGGGGAGTTGGTGGCTCGGGACGAGGCGGGGGATCATCGCCGACCGGGCGGGCGAACTCAGCGCGAAGAAGCCCGCCTGGACGGCGACGGCGGCGTAGAGCACGGCGACGAGGCCGAGCCCGGCGAAGGCCTGGGCGGCGAGGACGGCGGAGACCGCGGCGAGGCCGGCCGAGCCGATCAGACCGAGCTTGCGCCGGTCCACGGTGTCGGCGATCGCGCCGCCGTAGAGGCCGAAGGCGACCAGCGGGAAGAGGGAGAAGAGCCCGACCAGGCCGGTGGCGAAGCTGGAGCCGGTCATGTCGTAGACCTGGACGGAGACGGCCACGGCGGTCATCTGCTGACCGATCGACGAGACCGCCTGCCCGAACCAGACCCGCCGGTAGTCGACGTTGTCGCGCAGCGGGCTGAGGTCGGCGAAGGCCTTGCGGTACCAGCGCGCGGACGAGGCGGGGAGCTCTGCCGAGGCGGCGGAGGGTTCGACGGACGCGGCAGGGGGCTTCACGGCCGCCGCCGGGGAGAGGCCACCCTCGGGACCTCTTGGGGGCGCGGCCGACCCTGGGGTCGGGGGCACGACGGGTACCGGGGGCGCGGAGGCGGCCGCGGGCGGCGCGGCATCCGAATTGGCAGGATGATTGGTCGACACAGCCCCCCATATTCGACCTCCGCCCGTGCGCCCCGCCCACCGGGGTACCGGCCGAGCGGCCGCGGCCCCGCTGGGCTGGGCGGCCTCACCGGCCGGCCGCACCCCCCGCTGAGCCGCGGCAGCGACGGCGGTGGCGGCGGCTACCGGGTCAGGACCTGCTTCTCGCCCGCCTCGACCACGAAGTCCAGCCGGTTGCCCGGCGGCGGGAAGGGGCAGATGAAGTGGTCAGCGAAGGCGCACGGCGGCAGGTAGGCGCGGTTGAAGTCCAGCACCGTGCGGCCGTCCGCGTCGGGCTCGGGAAGGCTGATGAAGCGGAAGCGGTAGGTGTCCGCGCCGCTGCTCGCGTCCGCGATGACCCCGCTGAGTCCGCGGCCCGCGCTGCCGACCGTCAGGGTGCGGTGCTCGCCCGCCACGGTGAAGGAGATCCGGCCGGTGAGGGTCAGCGGGCGGTCCTTGCCGTCCGCGTTGGGGACGAGGACGGCCCGGGCCTCGCCCTCGAAGGGGGTGTAGAGCGCCGGCACGGCCCATTCCGGCGAGTAGGGGTACGCGGAGATGCCGGCGAAGGACTGCCGCCCGGGCGAGGCCGGGTCGAAGACCCGCAGGGCGAGTTCACCCTCGCGCTCGATCGGGACGAGCAGTACGTCCCCGACCGAGGCGGTGTCCGCGGCCGGGTCGGTGTCCGGGCGGAGCAGCACCTCGCCGTCGACCGGGGCGGACGCGCCCGCGACGGTGATGCCGTCGGACGCCGTCGCCCGGAGCCGGACGCCCTCCGCGTCGGCCCACCAGCGGCCGGGCACGCCGGGTATCCCGGCGGGGTCCGGCTCCAGCCAGTGCGTGCCGGTGAGCGCCAGCTGGCCGTGGCGGGCGCTCACCGCCGCAGCGCGGCCCTCGCTCCAGTGCTTCCAGTCCTCCGCGGCTGTCGCCGTCATCGGTGTGCCCTCCCAGTCGGTCCGGGCCCGCCGGACTGTCCGCCGGGCACCGGGCCCGGCGGACAGTCCGGCACCGCCCGTGCGGTGTCCGTCATCACGTCAACGCCGATCACCGGGGTGGATCATTCCCGGCAGGTCCGACGGGACGGACGGCGGCCCTCACCCGGGCGCCGAGGGGCGGGTCAGCCCTTCAGCGGCCGGAAGAGCCCCTCCTGCACCACGGACACGACCAGCTGCCCGTGGCGGTCGAAGATCTGCCCGCGCGCGAGACCGCGGGCGCCGTGGGCTATCGGGGACTCCTGCTGGTAGAGCAGCCAGTCGTCGGTCCGGAACGGTCTGTGGAACCACATCGCGTGGTCGAGCGAGGCCATGTCGAAGTGGCGCGTGCCCCAGAGCGGCTCGACGGGGGCGCGGACGGCGTCGAGCAGCGTCATGTCGCTCGCGTAGGTGAGCGCGCAGACGTGGATCAGCGGGTTGTCGGGCAGGGCGCCGTTGGTGCGCAGCCAGACACCGCTGCGGGCCTCGACGCCGGCCAGCTCCTCCTTGGTCCAGCGCAGCCGGTCGACGTAGCGGATGTCGAAGGGCTGGCGGCGGCTGATGAACGGAGGCAGCTCGCCGAGCCGGGACCCCACCTCCTCCAGCGCGCTCGGCAGGTCCTCGGGGGCGGCGACGGCGGGCATCGGGTACTGGTGCTCGATGCTGCCCTCCTCGGGGACGTGGAAGTCGGCGGTGAGGGCGAAGATCGAGCGGCCGCCCTGGATGGCGAGCACCCGGCGGGTGGTGAAGGAGCGGCCGTCCCGGATCCGGTCCACCTGGTAGACGATGGGCACGCCGGGCACACCGGGGCGCAGGAAGTAGGCGTGCAGCGAATGGACGGGGCGGTCGCCGTCCACCGTGCGCCCCGCCGCCACCAGCGCCTGGCCCGCGACCTGGCCGCCGAACGTCCGCTGCAGCGCCTCCTCCGGGCTGCGCCCGCGGAAGATGTTCAGTTCGATCTGCTCAAGGTCCAGCAGCTCGACGAGTTCGTCGACAGGGGTACCCATGCGTGCGCTTCCTCTCCGGGTGGCCGACCCAGACGGAGATGCCCGCCCGGCTGCCGACGCCCGTTCTATCGAATTCTCCCGCCCAGTCGAATCCTTCAGCGAGCCAGGGCATTCCCCTCGACCCCGCACCCCTCCACCGATTCACTCGAACGAGGACCCATCGCTTCGAACATGCCGGCGTAGAAGCTACGCCCGGACACCGCGAGCACCGCAGACGGGGCACCGCGAGCGCCGCAACCGGGCACCGTCAGCACCGCAAAGGGACACCGTGAGCACCGCCCGGACGCCCAGAGCTCCGCACACGGACGACGGCAGCGCCGCCGTCACAGGCCCGACTGGCGGACAGTGATGTTGAGCCGGCCGGTCAGCCCGAGCGCCGGATCCGCCGTGCCAGGCAGCGTGCGCACCACCCCGTGGTACGCGAAGCGAGCCGGTCCGCCGAACACCAGCAGGTCACCGCTGCGCAGTTCCAGGTCGGTCCACGGCCGGGTGCGGGTGCGGGTGTTGCCGAGCCGGAAGAGGCAGGTGTCGCCGAGGGAGAGCGAGACCACGGGCGCGTCCGTGCGCTCGTCGCGGTCCTGGTGCAGCCCCATCTTCGCGCCGTGCGGGTAGTGGTTGACGATCGCGATGTCCGGTTCGTACCCGGCGGCGCCCGCGATCGCGTCGACGGCCTCGCCGTACGCCGCGTCGACCGCGTCGCGGGCGAGCCGGGCGAGCTCCGGCGGGAACGCCTTGACCGGTGCGCCGTCGGCCGCGACACGACGGTAGCCGTAGGGGTACCAGTCCCAGCCCAGGGCGACCATGCGGACCGACATCATGCCGCCGGTCGGCATCCGGACGGCGCGCATCCCCGCCGGCGGCCGGGCCCACTCCCGGCACGCGGCGACCAGGCGGAGCTGGGCTTCGGCGTCGAGCCAGCCGGGGACGAGCACCGCGCCGGGCGCCGGTTCGGACCGCCCGGGCACGGAAGCCCCGTCAGCGCCCGACCCTGCACCGGGCCCCGGGTCGAGTCCGGCACCGGAACCGAGGTCGCGACCGACACCGGACTCCGGGTCGCGACCGGAGCCCGTACCGAACAGTTCGCCCTGGATCACGCCACCATCCTCCCGCACCCACCGGGCGGCCGGCAGGGCGAGCGGGCGCAGGACCCGATCAGCCGCGGTCGGACCCTCCACCGATCATCCCGATCTCCCGGGCACAGGCCGGCCACGCCTCCCACCCCTGCAGATGGAGGATCTCCTCGGCCACGGTGGTCTGCTGGCGCCGGCTCGCCCGGTCGGGGCGGTCGGCGAAACGCAGGCCGCCAGCCTCCTCCCAGGTCGGCGGCCAGATCTGCAGGCCGCCGAAGTAGCCGTTGCCGGTGGCGGCCCGCCAGTCGCCGCCGCTCTCGCACTCGGCGAGCTCGTCCCAGATCATGTCCGCCACCGTCGAAGCGGCGCGGGCCCGGCCGGCCGGGAGCGGCACCACGGCCGGCAGGAGCACGAGGGCGAGCGCGAGGACGAGGGCGACGAGGGGCGCGGGGACGACGCCGGCAGCCGAGGACCGCACCGGGCGACCGGTCGGTACGAACGATTCACGGCTGATCCTATGAACGCTGAGAAGGCACAGCAGCCGACCCTAAGCGCACCTCTCGCCGGCCCGTCCCGACACGCCGGACACGCCGACGGCCGCTCCCCCGCACAGCGGAGAAGCGGCCGTTCGAACAGCATGTCCGGAGTACGGCGGCCACCTGGAACAGGCGGCCCGACCGAACCGGCGCCCCCGGTCGCACCGGAAGGCACGACGGACCGAAAGGCACGACGGACCGGCGGGGTCCTTATGGACCCGAGAAGTCGGCCGACCCCGAGGGATCACACCGTCCCCGAGGGATCAGACGGTCAGGGTCTGGCCCGGGAAGATCAGGTCGGGGTTGCCGCCGATGACCTTGGCGTTGGCGTTGTACAGCTCGTGCCAGTCGGTGCCCTGGGCAGCGGCGATGGTGCTGAGGGTGTCACCGGCCTTCACGGTGTAGTTGCCGCCGGTGACCGGCTTGGCGTCGTTCGAGGCCGGAGCGGCGGGCTTCGCGGGCTTGGCCGGCTTCTCGGCCTTCCAGGAGGCGGCGGCGTCCGAGGACTTCGGCGCGGCCTTGGGGGCCTCGGCAGCCTTGGGCGCGGCCTTGGGGGCCTCGACGGTCTTCGGCGCGGCCTTGGGGGCCTCGGCGGCCTTCGGCGCAGCGGTGGCGGCCGGGGCGGCCGGCTTGGCGGCGACGGAGGTGTCGACGGCGGCCGGGGTGCCGCCCTTGGTCAGACCGGCCTTGACGGAGCAGACGGGCCAGGCGCCCGGGCCCTGCGAGGCGAGCACCTTCTCGGCGACGGAGATCTGCTGCGCCTTGGTGGCCAGGTTGGCCTGCGCGGCGTAGGCGGTGCCACCGAAGGCGGCCCAGGTGCTGGAGGTGAACTGCAGGCCGCCGTAGAAGCCGTTGCCGGTGTTGATGGCCCAGTTGCCGCCGCTCTCGCACTGGGCAACCGCGTCCCAGGTCGAGACGGAGGCGGCGGAGGCCGAGTTGGCCGTGACGAGGCCGGCCACCGGGAGGGCCGCGACAGCGGCACCCGCGACAACAGCCATCCGAACGCGGTTGCGCTTGGTGACGGTGGAGGTGGTGGCAGCGGCGGTCTCGTTACGGAAGGTCATGAGGTTCCTCTCGACAGCCCCGGGCGGGCATGCGGAACCAGACCCTCGAAGGAGTCGAATCGCTCGCCGCGTCCATCGGGCGGCCGGGCACGTGTCGGACGTGCCGCGCCGCCCCGGCCACCCACCACGCACCGGCGACCAGATCGAGCGGTCGCATCAGTGGGCACGGCCCACGCCGGGGTGAGCCGGTGGGCTGTGCGTCGGAGGTGAACCCGGGTGGTGCTCGTTGCACCACCAATGAAGCTACGAGTCAGGTCGCCACGGAACCAAACACCCGACGGTCTGCCCAGCTCAGCAAGGCGTTACCGGCGGTAATGACCATGCAAGCATGTCCAAAATGTCCGATATAACCGTCATTTCCTAGATCAAACATTGCCCGGCCGTGACCCACCTCACGGTTTCATTCCGGCCTTCCTGTCGCCGACATCGACAGATTGTGAGCATCCGACCACTTCGCGCGGTCGGATCAGGGGCAATTCCCGTCACCCTCGGTGTCCACCCGTGACCCCTGCCACAGGGGCCCGTTGGTAAAGGCGGCCGGAAAGGCCCCTCGCCCCACCGCCCGTCCTGCCCTGTCCCAGCCCGGTCCCACCCCCGACGGCCACCCCCGACGGCCACCCCCGACGACCGACCCCGGCCCGACCCGAGCGCCCACCCAGAGGCCCTCCACCCGATCCACCAGCTCTTCCAGCCCCACCAGCCCCACCAGCGCTACCCGCCCCACCTACTGCACCAGCCACACCCAGCCCCACCGCCCGCTCCCCTCCCCCGCCCGCGTCACCCCTGACCGCCGGCGAACCCGACAACCGAGGAGTCCCAGTGCCGCGCATGCTCGCCGTCAGCGACGAGGTCCGATCCGAGATCGGCGACGACGAGGCAGACCGCCTGCTCGGCGGCGCCCACACACCCGACAGCTACGAGTGCACGTCCTGCCGCACCCCCGGTGACTCGCTCCAGGAGCCCACCAGCACGGTGCTGTTCGTCGGCGAGGAGACGGCGGTGCTCGCCTTCGCCCATGCCCGCTGCATCCCCTCCCAGGTGGTGCCGGTCTCCGAGGAGCAGCTGGTGGGCGCGGTACGCAGCATCAGCCAGGCGCAGACCGAGGTGCCCGCCGTCCCGGGCCCCGTGATCCCGGGACCCGCCGTCCCGAACCCGGCCCAGTCCGCCGGCGCCCAGGCCACCGGTGCCCCGTCCGCCGGCGCCCAGGCCACCGCGCCCGGCCAGGCCGCCATCCTCGGCATCACCTGCGGGCTGGTCCTGCACGGCGACACCGGTCACGCCGCGGTCGTCGTCGAGCCCACCGGACCGGTCGGCCGACCGGGCAACACCTCGGGCACCGACGAGTTCCTGGACCTCCTCCAGGACGCCGGCTTCCAGCCCGTCACCGACCTCGACAAGACGCCGGACCAACTGGCCGGCTGGTCCGTCCTGGTGGCGATGGGCAAGCTGCACGCGATCCTGCAGCCCGCGGCCGCCGGGGGCAGCACCGGCTGGTGGCAGGCCCACCAGCCGCTCCAGGTCACCGACGCCTGGAGGTTCGCCGCCAACCAGCTCACGGAGGTGACCATGTACGCGGTTCCGGCGGGCATGGTGGGCCGGCAGCCGCGCGAGGACCTGCTGCGCCAGGCGCTGGAGCGTGCCGTCGCCCTGGGTCAGGTGGTCGGCGCCTCCCTCCCGCTCGCGGGCACCTGAGCCTCCCTGACACCTCCGGCACGCCTCGTCCCGCCCCGGCCGGAAACCCACACCCGCCGGAAACCCGCACCCGCCGGAAACCCCGGCCGGAAGCCCGCCCCCGGCCGGAAGGCCCGCCACGGACCGGTCCGCACCCCGACCGGCATAGGCCAACCTTCCGGCCGGGGCCGGACACCCCGCATCCCCCGGGGGACTCGCTCGTTGGCCCCTGTGTGTACAGCTACGACGTCTCCGCATCCCACCGCCGGTCCACCACCGCCCCCCGAGTGATCCCGGGCATGCGCCCGTCGTTCGACGCTGAGCACCCGCACTCGGCCACGCCGATCTACGACGAGCTGTACTCCGAGTACCGGCGGCTGTTCCGCGCGCTGCCCGGCGACCGCTCGGGCGAGGAGAACCTGAGGTTCGCGGGCTTCGCCGTCCGCGACGGCTACCCGGTGCTCGCCGAGCCCCGTCCGTACCCGCCGCAGCACCAGGCGTTCCAGACGTACGCGGGCCAGGCCGCCGGCCTCCCCCAGTTCATGCCGAACCAGCAGAACGGCCAGGGCCACACCGGCAGCACCCACAGCAGCGGCACCCACTCCACCCACGCCCACCACACCGCGAGCCAGCACACCGGCACACACCACACCGGGGCCCCGCACACTCCCGCGGACCCCACCAGCGACGGGCTCGGCCAGGTCGGCCAACCCGCCCAGCCCGCCGCCCAGTTCGCCAACGGCCAGGGCTGGGTCGCGGCCGGCTACCTGGGGCCCGTGCCGCACCCGATGCCCGCCCCGGCACCGGCACCGGCACCGGTGATGAGCAACGGCAGCGCCCCCACCGCCGGTCCGGCCACCGGCGGACGCCACCGCAACCTGCTCTCGCTCCCCCCGGGCCGCAGCAGCGACCAGCACTGACCCGGCCCACGCACCGGCCCGCACCCGCCGGGGCACCCGCCCCGCACCCGCCCGCGCACGCAGGAGGGCCCCCGCCGTCGAAACGGCGGGGGCCCTCCTGTCGAACCGTCCGTCGACCACCGGCCGACAGACCACCGGCCCGGCCGGCCGGGCCGCCACTAAGGGCGCGGCGGCCGACCGGGCACAGCGGCGGCGACTACTTGCGCTTGCGCTTCTCCCGCACCCGCACCGAGATCGAGATCGGCGTGCCGACGAAGCCGAACTCCTCACGCAGCCGGCGCTCGACGAAGCGGCGGTACCCGGCCTCCAGGAAGCCCGAGGCGAACAGCACGAAGCGCGGCGGGCGGGTACCCGCCTGGGTGCCGAACAGGATGCGCGGCTGCTTGCCACCGCGGATCGGGTGCGGGTGCGCCGCGACCAGCTCGCCGAGGAAGGCGTTCAGGCGCGCGGTCGGGATGCGCGTCTCCCACCCGGCGAGGGCGGTTTCGATGGCCGGGACGAGCTTCTCCATGTGCCGGCCGGTCTTCGCCGAGACGTTGACCCGGGGCGCCCACTGCACCTGGACGAGATCGCGCTCGATCTCGCGCTCCAGGTAGAAGCGGCGCTCCTCGTCGAGCTGGTCCCACTTGTTGTAGGCGATGACGACGGCGCGCCCGGCCTCGACGGCCATCGAGATGATCCGGGTGTCCTGCTCGGCCAGGGTCTCGCTGGCGTCGACCAGCACGACCGCGACCTCGGCCTTCTCCAGGGCGGCGGAGGTGCGCAGCGAGGCGTAGAAGTCCGCGCCGGCGGTCAGGTGGACCCGGCGGCGGATACCGGCGGTGTCGACGAACTTCCAGGTCTTGCCGCCCAGTTCGATCATCTCGTCGACCGGGTCACGGGTGGTGCCGGCCAGCTCGTTGACGACCACCCGCTCCTCGCCGGCGACCTTGTTGAGCAGGCTGGACTTGCCGACGTTGGGCCGGCCGATCAGCGCGACCCGGCGCGGGCCGCCGGCGGCGACGCCGAAGGTCTGCGGCGGGGCCTCGGGCAGGGCGGCCATGACGGCGTCGAGCAGGTCACCGGAGCCGCGGCCGTGCAGGGCGGAGACGGGGAAGGGCTCGCCGAGGCCGAGCGACCACAGGTACGCGGCCTCCGCCTCGGTGGACTGGCCGTCGACCTTGTTCGCGCAGAGCACGGTCGGCTTGCCGGCCCGGCGAATGATCTTGATCAGGGCTTCGTCGGTGTCGGTGGCGCCGACGGTGGCGTCGACCACGAACAGCACCGCGTCGGCGGTCTCGATGCCCAGCTCGGCCTGCGCCGCCACCATGGCGTCGATGCCGAGGACGTCGATCTCCCAGCCGCCGGTGTCGACGACCTTGAAGCGGCGGCCGTTCCAGGTGGCCTCGTAGCTGACCCGGTCGCGGGTGACGCCCGGCTTGTCCTCGACGACGGCCTCGCGGCGGCCGATGATGCGGTTCACCAGGGTCGACTTGCCGACATTCGGGCGGCCGACGACGGCCAGCACGGGCAGCGGCGCGTGGTCGGCGCCCCCGAGCCCGTCGACGTCCTCGGGGTCGAACCCCTCCTCGGCGGCGAGCGCCATGAATTCGGCGTACTCGGCGGCGTCCAGCTCACCGTGCTCGGTGGCGGAGTGCTCTGCGGTCATGTTCGTGTTTTCCGTTTCCCGGCGCGGCCCTTCCCAGGGGCGTGCCGTGCGTACCTGCCCCGGTCGGGGCAGCGCGAGTACTTCGAGAAAGTCGCCCCGCGGGCGCTTCCGTACTTCTAGGGAGGCGCCCCGCGGGCGCTCCCGAACAGCGGGCCGCGACCGGCGAAGGCCGCGGACGGTGTGCCCCGGGCGGTGGGCCCGGAGTGAGGGATCCCGGACGGCGCGGGGGATGGGACCCCCGGGCGGCGCCCGGTGGCGGCTCAGACCGCCGACAGCCCGGCCCGCTCCTCCACCAGCATGATTATCGTGCCGATGACCTGCTCCAGGCTGAGTTCGCTGGTGTCCACCAGGACGGCGTCGGCGGCCTGGGTCAGTGGAGCGGTCTCGCGCGAGGAGTCCGCCTTGTCCCGGCGGACCAGGTCGGCGGCCATCTCGGCGATGGTGGCCTCGTCGACGCCCTTGGCGCGCAGCTCGGCCGCCCGCCGCTCGGCCCGGGCCGCCACCGAGGCGGTCAGGAAGATCTTGACGGTGGCGTCCGGGAACACCACGCTGCCCATGTCCCGGCCCTCGGCGACGATGCCGCGTTCGGCGACCTCGGCGCAGCCGCGCTGCAGCTCCACCAGGCGGGTCCGCACGGCGGGCACCGCGGCGACGGCGCTGACCTGCGCGGTCACCTCGGGCCCCCGGATCGGACCGGACACGTCCTGGCCGTCCACCGTGATGGTCGGGCCGGCCGCGTCGGTGCCGGAGACGATCACCGGCTTGCCGCAGGCCACGGTCACGGCCTCCGGGTCGTCGATGTCCACGTCGTTGGCCAGCATCCACCAGGTCAGCGCCCGGTACATGGCGCCGGTGTCCAGGAAGCTCAGCCCCAGCCGGGCGGCGACCGCCCGGGAGACGGTCGACTTGCCGGAGCCGGAGGGTCCGTCGATGGCGACGACGACCGGGGCGTGCGCTCGGTCGGCAGTGTCCACGGGGCGAACCTCTCTCTGGGCCTGAGCCCGAACCTGAATCCTGTACGGCGCGAGCCGCACAGCCTGAAACCGGGGGATGTCTCCCTCCAGGTTAATGGACCGGCGCCAGACCCCGCCCCGGTGCTCCGTGCCACTGGCACCGGCCCCGTGCCGCCACCCCCGCACCGGCCCGCGTACCGGCCCGCGCCCCGGCCCCTGATCCGGCCCCCGAACCGGCAGGCCCCCCTACCGGCCGCGCTCCGACCCCTCGGGTACCGGTCCTCAGTCCCGGACGCTCCAGCCGCTCGCCCGGAGCGCCACGGTGAGCGGCGTCACCGCGCCCGGCGCGACCGACAGCTGGACGAAGCCCACCTGCTGCCCCGACGAGTGCTCGATGACGACGTCCTCGATGTTGACCCCGGCGGCGCCGACCTCGCCGAAGAGCCGGCCCAGCTCGCCGGGCTGGTCGCCGAGGACCACCGCCACCGTCTCGTACCGGGTCGGCGGCGCACCGTGCTTGCCGGGGATCCGCGACTGGCCGGCGTTGCCCCGGCGCATCACGGTCTCGATCCCGGCCGCGCCCGCTCGGCGCTCGCCCTCCTCGGTGGCCTGCAGCGAGCGCAGGGCGGCGACGGTCTCGCCGAGGTCGACGGCGACCTCCTCCAGGATGTCGGCGACCGCGCCGGCGTTGGCGGAGAGGATGTCCACCCAC
Organism: Kitasatospora sp. NPDC059973; assembly: GCF_042737525.1. NCBI lineage: Bacteria > Bacillati > Actinomycetota > Actinomycetes > Kitasatosporales > Streptomycetaceae > Kitasatospora > Kitasatospora sp. NPDC059973. The sequence goes on from NZ_JBHWUI010000018.1 coordinate 76,175, forward strand.
ATGCCCGGGTTGGAGGCCGCGATCCTGGTGACGTCCCGAACACCCTGGCCGGAGAGCCTTATGGCCGTCTCGTCGGCCTTCTCCAGCCGGGCCGCGACCAGCGAGGAGACCAGCTGCGGGGCGTGCGAGACCAGGGCGACGGCCCGGTCGTGCGCGGCGGCGTCCATCACGATCGGCATCGCGCCGCAGAGGGCGACCAGCTCCAGGACGGCGTTGAGCGTCTCGGTGTCGGTGTCGGCGGTGGGGGTGAGCACCCAGGGCCGGCCCTCGAACAGGTCGGCGCGCGCGGCCAGCGGGCCCGAGCGCTCGCGGCCGGCCATCGGGTGGCTGCCGATGTAGTGGACGGTGTCGCAGCCCAGCGCGGCCACCTCGGCCCTGGGCCCGTCCTTGACGCTGGCCACGTCGGTGTACCAGCGCGCCAGTCCGCGCCGCTGGCAGTCGGCGAGCACCTTGCCGACCAGGGCGGGCGGCACCGCGATGATCGCGAGGTCCACCGGACCGTCGGCCGGCTCGGTGGTGCCGGCGCCGAGCGACGCGGCGGTACGGGCCGCGTCCGGGTCGGCGTCCTCCAGATGAACGGTCAGCCCGCGTCCGGTCAGGGCGAGGGCGGCGGAGGTGCCGATGAGTCCGGTACCGACGACGGCGGCAGTGCGCATGGCGGGGTGGCTCTCCTCAAGGGGCTGGCCTGGACGTGCCCGCCCATCCTCTCGCATCCCCACCACCCCCGCGGCCACAGTCCACCCCCGCCGACCGCAACCGCGCGGCCACCGGCTCCGTCCCCCCTGACGCGACACCACGCGCACCACATCGCACGCGCACCGCACCGCGCCGCGGACACGACGCACCGCGACCACAGGACACCGCACCACGCACCGCACCGCACACACGCGCACCGCACACGCGCGGACACACACCGCCGCACACGCACGCCGCACACGCCGAGCACGGGCGAAATCCGAGGACGCCCGCGCCGATGCGAGGCAGACTGACCGCCCAGGGGGCGGCAGCGCGCCGTCGGCGCGAGCGGCGCGAACGAAGGGGTAGGCCGGGTGGACGACCAGCACAGGGCAGACGACGAACAGCAGTCCGACCGAACCGCGGTACCGGCCCATCCGTCGGAGCTCGACTCCGTCGTGGTCCACGCCGTCGGCGCGGTCTGCCGCCGGCGCGCCCGGGTGGCCCTGCCGCCCGGCGGGCGACTGCGGCTGACCGGGCTGCCGCAGGTGCTCGACGGGCGGTCGCTGCGGGCCCGGGTGCTCTCCGGCCCGCCGGGCACCGCCGTCACGGAGGCCCGCCTCGAACCGGTCGCCGAACTCCGCTCCCCCGACGACCTCCCCGAGCTCCACAGCCGGTTGAAGGCCGCCCGGGAACACGAGTCCGCCGTCCGCGAGCGGCAGCGCCTGGTCCTCGACACCATCGCGGAGACGACCGCGCTGCGTGCCGTCCCGCCGGCCCGCCGCCGGGACGAACCGCTCCGCCGCACGCCCGCCGACGCCTGGCTGGAGCTGGCCGAGTTCGTCGACGAGCGGCTCACCCGGCTCCACCTCCGCGCCGACGAGCTGGCCGAGGAGCTCGAACGGGCCGAGCACGCGACCGAGACGCTGGCCGACCGGCTGGCGCGTTCGTCCACCGCCGGACCGGCCCGGCCGGTGGAGACCTCCGCGACCGTCCTGCTCACCCTCACCGCTCCCACGCCCTCGAACTCCCGGCCCGAGGGCACCGCACCCGCACCCGCCCCCGAGATCGACATCGAACTCGAATACGGCGTCCCCGCCGCCCGCTGGGTGCCCGCCTACCGGCTCTCCTACCAGCAGGGCTCGGACACCGGCCGGCTGGTCCTGCGCGCCTCCGTCGCCCAGCGGACCGGCGAGGACTGGACCGACGTCCGCCTCGCCCTCTCCACCGCCGACCTGGAGCGGCGCACCGACCTGCCGAAGCTGCGCTCGCTGCGGATCGGCCGCAGCCAGCCCGCCCCGCCGCCCTCCGGCTGGCGCGAGCCCCCGGCCGGGCTGAGCGACCTCTTCACCGGCTACGACGCGGTGGGCCCCCGCCCCGAGCCCCGCCGGAGCGGACCGGTCCTCGTCGGGGCCGCCGCCCCGCTCCCGCGCCCCGTACCGCCGCCCGCTCCCATGGCACCGGGCGGCGCACCCCTGGCGGGCGGCACCCGCGGCGGCGTCCAGGCCTTCGAGGCGCCCGCCCCCTCCCTCGGCTTCGCCGGCTACGGCGGGCCGCCGCCCCCGCAGCCCGGTGCCCCGC